>JANMVA010000049.1:0-9233 GCA_031392195.1 Saprospiraceae bacterium
TGTTTTTATCTATTTGCATGTTTTTTCTCCTTAAAATAAAATCTACCCCGTTGCTGGATTTTTCTCCGCCAACAAAAGGTAAAAAGCTCAAACAACTTACTCGCGAAGTTTCGCCAGAAGACGTAGGATCTCCAGGTACAGATGAGGAGCTATGTGCGGTCTTAAAAGTTCATGAATGACAATACAGATATTCTCTACTGTCGGAACCCTGGTCTCAAATTCGGGACAATCCAGGTTAAGATTCTTGTGATCAAAGCGGTCTTCGATTTCTGATTCAATCAGGACTTTTAGATCTTTCAGATTGATGAGTATACCTGTTTCCGGATCGATTTGACCGGTTACCCGGACTTCCACTTCGTAATTGTGACCATGGAAATTGGGGTTGGCGCATTTGCCAAATATCTCCAGATTCTTTTCAGGAGACCAGGAAGGAATAGCTAATTGATGGGCTGCATTGAAATGGGCCATCCGATAGATAGAAACGGGAAAAGGCATTTTTTGGCTATCGCATTTAACTATCTCTTGCTGAGTCGGATAGTCTTGAGGACCTTATTGGAAGCCGAAACCATTCTAACCAGGTAAATTCCGTCATTGAGGTCTCCTACATAATATTGCTTTTGTGGAGAAGCATCAAATGAACGTACTTTATTTCCGATGATATTGAACAGCTCAATTGACTTAAGGCCTGGAGTACCATTCACCTGGAAAAAGTCTGTGGTCGGATTTGGAAAGACAGAAAGCTTAGCACTCCCGGCTTCGTTGATCGCGGTGGTATTACTGATGATGATTTCACCTTCGATCGTATAAAGGACATTACCTTCTTCATCGATGATGCTCAGTTCATAATCTCCTGTACCCTCAACCAGAACAGGGTTCATATGCACAGAGATATCAAATGATTCTCCTACACCCAGGGTGTTTGGCTTATTGGGAGGGCATGAGTTGAAATTAGGACCGTAACAAGTAGTTTGGTCACAAATCCATGAAAACCATTCAGCTGGATGATTGGTCATTCTCTTTGACCAAAACAACTTAATTGTTTGATTGGAAGTATTGGCGACCTGAATATGGAATTCCACATCCGTTTGGCTCGGATTTCCAGTCATCACGAAAGTAGTCGGATCGATTGAAACCGAAACCTGTCCTTTAGTGGCAATTGGGTATAAAAGGACGATTGAGCAGAAGAGTAATAGTCTCACCATATTGCCTGCAAGATATTGGTTATTTGATTATGCAACAAGGTATTATTAAAATATTAACGTTTGGTGAACAACACGAAATCGGGCTATCCAGGGCCCTGCCAAAATATTTAGTAGAGGATCGGTGACATTTCCTCTATTAATTGCCGTTTCTTTAAACTTTTCAACGTTTTTACAAAAGGGATTAATTAATTTCGGCGCTTCAATTTCATTTCCATTTTTTCCAAAAAAATATCCTTCATGAAAAGAATTCTTACTCTTTTGATTCTGAGCTTTTTAGTATACCAGGCTCAGTCCCAGGTCATATTTTCTCAGGATTTCCAGTCAGGCACGATCGCTCCGATGACGGCGGTAGATGTGGACGGCAAAGTCCTTGATCAAAATGTGGCCGGCTTCGCAGGTCCGACCTGGAAAGTGATCGGAACAGATAACCTGCTTGCCGTAAGTACCTCATGGTTTAGCCCTCCGGGGCAGGCTGATGACTGGTTGATCTCTCCAGCCATTCCGATTACACAAGCAAATACTTTCCTTTTTTGGGAAGCTTATGCTATAGATCCCGCATACCGCGATGGTTATCAGGTGCGCGTTTCTACGACTGACAACCAGATTGCAAGTTTTTCAACTCAGTTGCTGAATGTTCCTCAGGAATTTTCCCAACTGACAAAACGCGCACTGAAGCTGGATGCATATATCGGTGACACCATCTATTTTGCTTTCAGGAATAACTCAGTTGACAAGTACCTGCTGTACATGGACAACATTTCTGTGCTGGTTCTTCCTGCCGCAGACATGGTTGTGAAAAGCCTCAATTTTGAGAAATACAACCCGATCGGTACTTCCGTTCCTTTGAATGTAACTGTTGAAAACAATGGCGCTTCTCCAATCAATTCAGTCATCTTCACTTACAGTGATGGAACAGAAACACATGTTGATACGGTTACAGGCCTGAATATTCCAACCCGGGGTATCAGCGATATTACTCATTCGCTTACACTCGACCTGAATCAGACTGGTGAATTCCCGATAAGTGTTACGGTTGAAAAACCAAACAACGTGGAGGAAAATCCAGCCGATAATTCTATTTCCAGAAACATCTATGGCCTTAATGAGCAACTGCCGAAGAAAGTGGTTGTTGAAGAAGGCACAGGTACCTGGTGCGGTTGGTGCCCAAGAGGATTCGTCGCGATGGAGAGAATTCATGAACTCTTCCCAGAAATAGCTATTCCAATTGCGATCCACAACTTTGATCCGATGACGGTAGAGGAATATGATACTCCTTTCTCTCAGTCAATTTCGGGATATCCATCCGGTCACGTTGACAGAAAAGAAATCAACATCGATCCCGAAAATCCACAAAATGGATATGGCTTTGATGATGCTATTGTCAACCTTCAGAACAGAATGGTTCCTGTTGCAATCAGCATAGAAACTGCTTTTGATGATGTGACAAGAATGGCAGAGGTAACTGCAACTGCTCATCTCAGCATTCCTACACAGTCAAACAGTTTGCGTTTTGCTGCCGTATTGACTGAAAATAATGTAACAGGTCCTTCTCCACAATACGACCAGGTAAACTACTATAGTGGTGGTGCTCAGGGCCCAATGGGTGGTTTTGAAAGCTGGCCTGACCCGGTACCTGCCAACCAATTGGTTTACAATTTCGTCGCCCGCGCTTTATTTGGATCTTTCTTCGGAATGGAAAACAGTATTCCAGCTGCAGTTGATGCAAATGAGGAATTCACATTCGATTTTAACTATCAGGTTCCTGCCGGTTATAATGTAGATGAAATGCAGGCAATCGTATTCGTTGTGGACGATGAGACTGGTGAAATCCTGAATGCTGAATCAGTTGATCTCAGTGGTACTACATCAGTTCCATTGTTCCCAATCGGACATAGCGTTTTGTATCCAAATCCGGCAACTGAATACATGAATCTTTCCATTGATTTCCAGACAGCTGATCCTGTCACCATGACGATCTTCGATACACATGGTCGCATGATCAAAAATCTGGGCACACTGGACTTAACTGCCGGTGCTACAATTGAAAAAATCGATGTATCTGAAATTCACTCAGGAAATTATATCCTGGAACTCAGACACAAAAATTCTGTGACAGCACTTCCTTTCACAAGGATCTGATAATCACTTTTTAAAACTTAAAAAACCCTGATGGTTCTCCATCGGGGTTTTTTGTTTTTAAAGACCTTCCTTAATTATAACTGAATAATAATTCTGTAGGGTCAGGTAGGAGTATGAACCTACGACAAAATCTAAAATCGTAAATCGTAAATCGTCATTCGTCATTCGTCAATCGTAATTCGTCATTCGTTACAGGTCTCTTTTCTTCAGCAGCCAATAAGAAAGGAAAATAAAAATCCCGGCCCAACCCAATGCAACTGCTACATCCTGTATGAGGATTCGATCATGCACAAATTCTAAAGTATATTTCTGGAAAGGCACACGGATAATCCGGTTAATCGCTTCCACAGGAAAATACCATACCGGTACCTTGTAATAGAACTGCATAACAGAAGTCAAAATGAATTCGATGCAGGCCGTATATAACAGAAAGATGATGATGGTGACACCACTCTTCTGGATCCAGAAAGCAAAAAACATCGCCATGCATAAGAACACAAAAACCTCCAGCCCATAGGCAGCAACAAACTCAAGATTCTCCAGGATGTAATGAAGGTCATTGACCGGAGAATACATCAATCCCAGGAACATTCCAAGGATAAACAACATCAGAGCCGATGCAATGCTGATCACCAAAACGAGAGCTAGCTTGGATAACAGGAATTCCTTTTTGGAAAGGCCGTCGATAATATTTTGCTTAATGGTCTTTTGTGAATATTCCAGCGTCACCGAAATAATAATCACAAATGCAGGGATCCATTTAAAGATCGTAGCCAGCCAGGCCAGGTTTTGCCAGATATCAACAAAGTCAAATAACGGAATTCCATTTTTAATAAAATAACTAAGCGCGTCATCATCCTTTTGCTTATCCATGATCCAGTCCAGCAGGCTTTTGATCGAAAGACCGGAAATCAAAAAGCAAAAAACATACAAGCCCAGGATGATCACAAAAGGTTTGAAATGCCTGAACTTATAATACTCAAGCCCGATAATTTTACTAATGTTCATCATGACTGGTTTGGTATTGGGATGCGAGGGACATTATCATTTTCTCTGAGCAAGGCAAGAAATTTCTCTTCAAGGCTTGATTTCTTCTGCTGGATATAATTGACATGGACACCATGCTCCACTAAATATGTATTGAGGGAAGATGCCGTCCATCCTTCGGCGAGATCAATTTTCACCATTTCCATTTCACGTTCAATGGATTTCACTCCCGGACATTGCTGTAAGACTGTCTGAAGAATGTCAGGATTGTCTGCTGTGATGGCAACCGTATTTGTTTTATAAAGAGCATCACTCACACTTCCGGTATAGATTTTTTTACCACGTTGCAATACGGCAAAGTGTGAACAAACTTTTTGTACTTCATCCAGTAAGTGACTGGCCATGATGATGGTCTTATCCATATCCCGGATATCCAGGATCAACTGGCGTATCTCCGCAATTCCCAACGGGTCCAGTCCATTAGTAGGTTCATCAAAAATGAGTACCTCCGGATCAGACAATAAAGCAGAAGCAATAGCTAACCGCTGCTTCATGCCTAACGAATATGTTTTGAACGGATCATTTCGTCTTTCATACAGTCCCACCAATTTCAATAATTCATCCGTATTTGGCTTTTTGATGTCCTTGATCTGACTGTGGACGATCATGTTCTGCGCAGCACTGAGAAAAGGATAAAAGTTTGGCTGTTCAAGTATCGCTCCAATTTTTTTTCTCAGAGAATAGTGATCTCCTTTACCAAACCAGCTATACTCGCCTTTTGTCCTGGAAACAACGCCCAGTAACATACCTAATGTAGTTGTCTTACCACTACCGTTCGGGCCCAGTATCCCAAACACCTGGCCTTTCAGTACTTCGAGATCCAACTCATTGACTGCAAGGATCCTGCTGGAGAATCGTTTCGTGAGTTGGTTAGTCAGAAGAATTGTTTCGCTCATCTTTCTATCCTTTAATTAAATCAAGCAATGAACCTTCAGCCATACTCAGGGAAGACAAATACTCCAGGTTGATCTGCCCATCAACTTCGAAAATGTAATCATCAGCCGTTGAATCGAGCAAACCGATATAATGAGGCGGTCCATGCGTCTCATCCACAAATAAGCTGATCCGGTCTCCGGCTGCTGTCCTGACATCGACCAGCTCTTCATAGCTGCTTGTACGCAGATTTGCGCGAAGTGGCGTGATTTGATAAGTGGAATCTTCCCTTGGAGGCATGTAGATCGAAATCTTGCGAACATCTTTGATCAGTTTGTCAAACTCAGGATCATGCTTGATGTTAGCCAACCGTAATACACTTTGATAAATGTATTTTTTCCGGATGTCCGGATTGTCTGCGAGATGTTGTTTGAATACATCCGGCGTGTGATCTGTCTTGCACGCCATCATACCAATCAACAGGGCGCAATAAGCCCAGGTGAGAAGGGCAGGTCTTTTGTCCATGATACTAATATGAGATTTTTTTCCAGGGCTATCATTTGATTTCGATCAGTAAGGCTTAACCATCCTTTAAATGCATGTTTTATTACCCTCAATGATTTTTACTACCACAAGATGAATCATTCTAAACATGAGTGCCGACAGAACATGACATGATCAGTCATGGCCATGAGGCATATGGCAAAGACGAAAGAGGCTGGAGATAGTTACGTGAATGACAAACTAAGATCCGAGGGCAGCAGCACCACCGACGATCTCGCTCAATTCTTTGGTGATGGCTTCCTGTCGGGCCTTGTTGTAATTGATTTTCAGCTCAGAAAGAAGATCGTCTGCATTTGTTGTCGCCTTATCCATAGCCGTCATCCGGGCGCCATGCTCTGAGGCATGAGTGTCGAGCAGGAATTTTTGAAACTGCACTTCAAGAATACTTGGCACCAGGCTATTGAGCAGAACATCTTTCTCGGGTTCGAAAATGTAATCTGTTTTCCTGGTACTGGCTGCTTCAATTTTTGGAACGGGTAAGTATTGAACTGTTTCCGCAAACTGAGTTGCGGCATTTTTAAACCTTCCGTAGCAAACGACAATTTTATCTGTCTCTCCTCGATGGAATTGATCCATTAATAAACGCGGCACGATCACTGTGTGATCAAAGTCCAGGTTATCAAACAACAGAACATAGTCTTTAATGATGTTGCAATCTTTATAATTCTTGCGGAAAAAATCATACCCTCTTTTTCCGATGCAGAGAATGGACAATTTATGTGCGGCCCGTGGTCCAGCAAATTCAGTTTCGATGACACGGATTGCTGACTTAATAATATTTGTATTGAAAGCACCGGCTAATCCGCGATTGGAAGTGATCACGACTACAGTAGCATGTTCTACAGGACGTTCTTTGCCGAAGCTGATGCTCACATCTCCTTCGACGGCAGAGAGTACATTACGCAACATCTGGTTGAGCTTTTCAGCATAGGGGCGCATGCGCACGATCGCATCCTGCGCTTTGCGCAACTTAGCCGCAGAAACCATTTTCATGGCTTTTGTGATCTGCTGCGTCGAGCTTACGGATTTCATCCGCTCCCTTACTTCCTTTAGCTTGCCACTCATGCGTTGTTATTTATTTACGTCCGCTGATAAGACGAGTACTATGCTTTAAACTGTGTCTTGAGTTCTGCCGCCAGATCCTTCAATACTTTCGTATCCTCATCGAGCAGTTTACCATCGCGAAGATTATCCAGTACATTCTGATGTCTTGCAGACAGGCTGGTCAGGAATATTTCTTCGAATTCTTTGATCTTGTCCAGCGGCACTTCACGCAAAAGACCATTGGTACCGAGATAGATAATCGCAATTTGTCTTTCAACGGATACCGGACTGTACTGTGCCTGTTTCAGGATTTCCACATTGCGCTTCCCTTTTTCAAGAACAGCAGTTGTAGCTGCATCGAGATCAGAACCGAATTTGGAGAAAGCTTCAAGGTCCCTGTATTGTGCCTGGTCGAGTTTCAATGTACCGGCGACTTTCTTCATGGATTTGATCTGTGCATTTCCTCCTACACGACTTACAGAGATACCTACGTTGATCGCCGGACGGATACCTGAGTTAAATAATCCTGACTCGAGGAATATCTGGCCATCCGTAATGGAGATAACGTTGGTCGGGATATAAGCTGATACGTCACCAGCCTGGGTCTCAATGATCGGAAGCGCTGTCAATGAACCTCCACCCTTGATCATCGGATTGCCATTGGCATCTTTACCCTTCTTGAGACTTTCAGGAAGATCATTCATCTGGCGGGCGATACCATCGTTGTTGATGATCTTCGCTGCTCTTTCCAACAAACGGGAGTGCAGATAAAATACGTCACCCGGATAAGCTTCACGGCCCGGAGGACGACGCAGCAACAATGAAACTTCGCGATATGCTACTGCCTGTTTTGACAAATCATCATAAATGATAAGTGCAGGACGTCCGGTGTCACGGAAAAACTCACCGATGGATGCACCGGCAAATGGTGCATAGAATTGCAATGGTGCGGGATCAGAAGCTGAGGCGGAAACGATCACTGTATAATCCATGGCGCCTGCTTCCTCAAGCGTCTTAGCAACCTGAGCTACTGTAGATGCTTTTTGACCTGAAGCGACATAGATACAATATACTGTCTGGCCTTTCTGATAAAATTCTTTCTGATTAATGATTGTATCGATGGCAATAGCTGACTTACCTGTCTGCCTGTCACCGATGATCAGTTCGCGCTGTCCGCGACCGATCGGGATCATCGAGTCGATGGCTTTGATTCCCGTTTGAAGCGGCTCGTTAACCGGCTGCCTGTAGATAACACCAGGAGCTTTTCGATCCAATGGCATTTCATACTTATCACCGGTGATCGGACCTTTTCCATCGATCGGCTGACCGAGTGGATTGACAACACGGCCGATGAAACCTTCGCCAACGTTGATGCTCGCAATACGACCTGTGCGACGTACGCGTGAACCTTCACGAATGTCATCGCTAGATCCCATCAATACCACACCCACATTGTCTTCCTCGAGGTTTAATACAATTGCTTCGACACCACTGTCAAACTGAACAAGCTCTCCAGCCTGCGCACGATTGAGTCCATACACGCGGGCAATACCATCACCTACCTGTAACACTGAACCTACTTCTTCTAATTCAGCAGCACTTTGGAAACCTGATAATTGCTGCTTGAGTATGGCCGATATTTCATCGGGTTTTACATCCACCATGATATTTTTTTTATTTAGATGTTGATCTTGTTATTTTAAATCGCTGACTGGTATTCCTTGTTTGAAAATTCTTTTCTCAATTCATCCAGTTGATGTTTGACACTGGCATCGTAAAGTTTGTCTTCAAAGGAAATCACAAACCCTGCGATCAGGCTTTTATCAACGGATGTATTGAATTGTATGTTGGCGTGCGTTAGCTTACTGTCTACGAGCTTCTTTCTGATCTGTTCGATTGTATCGGCAGATAGCGGTTCAGCAGAAACGATATTGACGATCGAAATCCCTTTGATCACCCTGTACTGGTTGATGAATTCCTGTGCTATTTCAGCCAATTGGGATTCTCTTCCTTTCCGAAGCATAATTTGCAGGAAGGAATGTGTCAACGGATCGATCCTGTCTTTAAACAATGCATCCAGGACCTTCTCTTTTTTGTCCGGCTTGACAATCGGGCTTTTGAGTAAAAGGATGAGGTCATGATTCTGCGTTGCATTGGAAAACATGGTCATGTCTTCCAATACCCGATCAAACTTGCCTTGCTCCATGGCCAGGTCAATTAATGATTTCGCGTATCTGGAAGCTATCCGGTAAGAAGACATTACGAATTAAGATTTTTGATTTAAGATTTTAGATTGCTTACTGTCTAATGCTAATGCTTATTTCCTATTGTTTTCGCTTTGCTTATGCCATTCCTGAGCCTTAG
>JANMVA010000054.1:0-1711 GCA_031392195.1 Saprospiraceae bacterium
CCTACTCGCATTCTCCATCGGGAACTAGTGCCCTCGATATTAAATGCATCTTCATCAACTTTAGATTGACGATAGGTAAAAGTAGGTGTCGTCGTATCAGCTGCATATTTTTCAAACTGGTATAGTTGGAAATTATTAAAATCCTCATTCTGGGTTCCGGGGATTGTGTATACAAGACCCCAGTCTTTATTCAACAGATTGGCCAGGTTGAAAATGTCAAAGGAGATCTGAATTTTGTGCATGTCGCCACCAAGATCGGCACCAAAATCCTGACGTAAAACCAAATCAAACAAGCTGCTGAATGGGGCAAAAGAACCATTTTTCTCCACATATTCTCCCCTTCGGTCACTCAAACCTTTATCAGATTCGATCATAGCATTGAGGTTATTCCATTGAGTTTGAATAGTAACAGTATCACCATTTGCTACATAAGGAACTAAATTAATATCATTGATATCCTTTGGTACGTAAGCTAATTGTCTTCTCCTACCGGTGCTGCCACGCTCACCTGCAAGGTTGTTAGCTCCATTTCCCCCGATCGTCCAGGAAAAAGCTTCGCCGGATTCACCATTGTAGAATAATGAAAGTGATGTTGCCAGGTTATCATTCCATTCCTTGCGATAGGAAAGATTCATGAGGATACGATGACCCATGGCATAATCTGTACGACCCAGTACAGGATTGTTCCTTCCATTAATGTGTACCTGACCACGCCATTGAGAAGAGTTTTGAGAAGAGGTTCCATCATTGACTGATTGTCCATCTCCATAATTATAAGCTACATAAGCGCTAAATCCTGTTGAAAATTCTTTAGCCAAGGAAGCAGTCAGATTGTAGGTATATCCCAGGTCAGTGTTATAACCCATGTAAACAGCAGAATACCTGCTGTCGATATTCGTATTCACATATACATTCCGGTGATCAGTAGGACCTGTCCATGCAAATTTTACATCCGGATTACTATTTATGTTTGAATAAATAATGTTATTCAGTGTCTTCGTATACAATCCTTCCAGTGAAAATTCAAACCCATTTCCAAATTTCTGATCCAAGGCGAGGTTTGCTCTGAATACCTGAGGATATTTGAAGTCTTTTACGAATACATCTACCTGGCCTGATGGGATGGAAAAATTAGGATGTTTGTATTGGGCATTGACATCAGACACAAAATCAACTGTCCCTCCAAGATTTGTTTCATCTACACGTCCAATGGTCAAACCATTATTTGTAAACATCGCACCTGGCCATACAAAAGGAATCCGGCTTGTAAATACACCTGCCCCACCACGCAATATGCTTTTTCTGTTGCCTGCGATATCAAATTCAAATCCCAATCTGGGTGAAAGCATCAGTTGGCCTTCAGGAGCTTGTCCGGCAATAATTCCATTAGCAATTGGATACTCCGCCTGAAGTTTAGGAAGTACAGTGTTTTGAAATGCAGTATCTAATTCCGGATCTGATGAGATCACCGGTATATCCAGTCGTACACCACCAGTTAAAGTAAAACGGGGTGTAACTGACCATTCATCCTGAACATAAAATCCAAGTTGTACAGCCTTAAATACTGCAGCGGCTTTGGTTTCGTCACCGATGGCTTCATCCACTAATGAATATGTACGGTCATATTCAATCGCTGGTACAGTATCAGACAAAAAGGCATTGAGATTAGCAAACCTGTAGGTGCCAAAATTTTGACCAACGAAAATGTTAT
>JANMVA010000081.1:0-1653 GCA_031392195.1 Saprospiraceae bacterium
GAGGATCAGACGGTGACGATACGGGAGCGGGATACATTGAAGCAGGAACGTGTTCACATTTCGGGGATTAAGGATATCGTCGAGAAAGGGATCAGCTTTGGGAATATGAGGACTGTCTAATTCCGGATGATTCTTTAACCACCCAATTAATCCTTCGTAAAACAACTCAAAAGGAAGAAACATCCATACGAACTTTCTCCATATGTCCGGCTCAATCCCGATCCTTTTTCGTTAGTTTTAGGGGATACTTTTTTATCACGCATTCAAAACAAAACGAAAAATGAATAACCGCGTACTTGCAGGTGGTGTCATCGGTGGCATCGCCTTTTTCTTTTTAGGCTACCTGGTCTATGGTATGGCCCTCGCTTCCATGTGGGAAGAGAATTCGATGCAAGGACTTAACCGGCCCATGGAAGAAATGCAATGGGCCTTCCTCATCCTGGGAAACCTGTTTTTTGGTTTCCTGCTGGCTTATGTTCTGGACAAGGCCAATGCATTGACATTTGGATCAGGAGCAACTGTTGGAATGATCACAGGCTTACTGGTAGGATTAGCAGTCAATTTTACGATGTATGGGACAAGTAATGCACACACACTGACAGCCCATTTCGCTGATATTGTAGCCCTCACGATCATGAGCGCCGTTGTTGGCGGCATCATTGGATGGTGGTATGGAAGAGGCAGGAAAGCAATAGTTGCGTGAGTCCATTAAATTTAATTTATTGTAGAGACGCAAGATTTTGCGTCTCTACAATAAATTAAATTTAATGGGATTACATCCAGTGATGACGATCCTTCTCCACCCGGTACATAATGTAATCCCGCGCCTGCTTTGCAATTTTCGCATTGAGAAACGGAAATGTGATCTCTCCACCGGCCGTATAGATATACAACGATGCCAATCCTCTCATCCGCTGTAGCGGCGAAGACTCGATCGTCACACTTTGTATTTTATAAATCTCCACCAGCTTATAGGAATGACCGAGTATACCACCTTCTGATACGATATAATCCGGATGGATCTTGAACCTTCGTTTGCACTGATATAAATACCCCATGTAAATCGCCAATGGGAAGATGAGTGTGAGTATCCACTGTGTCACACCATCATTCAACCAGGCCAGCACGCCGAAAAAAGCGGCGGGCAGAAATCCGAATAGAAAAACCATCCGGTACACCACCGACACATCCATTTTGTGCGAACTGAAAGTTGAACTGCGAAACTTCGGCACGATCATATCCAATGTATGATTGACCTGCTGCAAATAACAACCGGGTATCACCAGCGATTTATCAGATCCCAGATCAATATTAGTAGCCTGGTATATATTCATCTGGTAGATGCCAAACATTCTTTTCAACGGAGAATTCAACCACCGGATCAATTGGATCTTTGGCTTCTGGATTGTCTTTTCATTGCGGGTAAATAATCCGCTGACCACTTTGAGGCTCTGTCCTTCACGCCAAAATTTCAGGCCATAATATTTCAACACCGTCGTGATCAGTGTGATCATGAATGAAACTCCAATAAAAATCGGGATTGCAACAAGTGTAGCGAGGATACCGACCAATGACATCGCCTTGCCCGTATCTTCCAGTTGTCCATACACATCCCAACAGAGGATCTGGTCCATGTCTTCAGCCAAACTCAGG
>JANMVA010000098.1:0-2469 GCA_031392195.1 Saprospiraceae bacterium
AAACGTAGCAGAGCTAAAAAATTCAATATCATACCGAAAACCTTCCGTTGCCGTAAAATCGATGACGACCAGATAGTAGGAATCACCGGACTGGACATCTACGGCTGCTAAAAAATTGTCACTATTAGGAGCACAACCATAATCTTCGAAAAAATCCTGGGATTCCGGTGATAACCCTGTTGGACCTAAACACATCGAATCCAGCGGGTCTCCAATATTTTCGCCAGCAGCCATACATCTCACGGGAGTCTTTGAATTACAGCTACCGTTGGAGGATTGAAATAAAACAAAATCAATATCCTGCTCATAATCTTCAGGCGTAATCGTAAAATAAAACTCGCCATCAGTTACAAATGAAAAATAAAACCAATTTGACCCGAACTCTAACAATGAGAGCTCTTCATGTACACATGGCGGTCCTAGTTCTTCAGTCACACCATGTTCCCCGGTGGTTGTAATTGTCAAGGTTTCCGTAGAGCAAATTTCTATGGCGTTGACACAATCAGTATTTTCTTGTGCGATTGCCGTCATCTGGAGAAGAAATGCAAGAGGAAGAATATAGAGTTTCATAATGAATGGTTTAGATTTTGATACAACAGGTTTTCCGGCACATTGTATTTAAAGTTAACCTATTTATTGATCAATCCACTAATGGTATTCGAAGCTACACTGTGATAATTAGGCTTTGCTTCGTTGAAAATGCTACGCGCTTCTTCCATCATGCCATTTTCGATCATGGCAGTATATATTGGCGTTAAAAATTTTCGTCGTCCGACATTGACCAGAAAATCACGAATAGCAGGAAGGATATCACGGCCGTAACCTTGTTTTATAGATAGTTCAAACCATGCAGCCTGGATCTCACTGTTATCTGATTGAGTAAAGCCAAATGATTTATCCAGGTCTTTCATCTGATCGGTTGATAGACTATCCGGAAGAGAGCGGACAAAATGCAGCCACTCAAATGTGCTCCAGGCCTTCGTATCCATTGAAGAAGCAGATTTACCAGAGATAAATTCTGAAGATTCCATGTCAACTTTATCAAATCGTGATGCTGATGCTTTGATATAATTAGATGGAAGGCCGGGACCGTAGACCCATTCCTGTACATTAACTGTGAGATTATTCGGTTTGATGAGATTTTCATCCAGGTAAGTTAAAAACCGCTCCGTTGTCATTGACTGAAATTTATGCTCATCAAAATATTTTCGTAGAAAGGCATCAAATTTTTCGCGTCCAACTTCACGCTCAAGCATCGTCAGAAAATGAGCACCTTTTTCATAAGCGATATCGGTCATACCGTCATCCGGATTTCTTCCATGCAGGTCAAGAAAAAGATGTGTTTCTCTTGGTTCTAATTCTTCGACTGTACTTTTCAGATCCTGCTGTCCGAGGTGAGCAAGCATATTGCTGTAGGTCGTGTCATGCAATGCTTCCATGATCCTTCTTTCAAAATAAACAGTGAAACCTTCATTGAGCCAGAAGTCATTCCAGGTGGCATTTGTCACCAGATTGCCGGACCAGCTGTGGGCCAATTCATGAGCGATGAGTGAGGTCAATGATCTGTCACCTGCAATAATCGTTGGTGTTGCGAATGTCAGTCGAGGATTTTCCATGCCACCGAATGGAAATGATGGAGGAAGAATGATCACATCGTATCGTTCCCATTGGTAAGGTCCGTAGAGTGACTCGGCGAGCTCAACCATTTTTTCCATTTCTGCAAATTCATACACCGCCTTCTCGAGCATGGATGGTTCAGTGTAGACACCTGTACGTGATCCAAGCGATGCAAACTGAATGTCACCAACCGCCAAAGCAATTAGATATGCCGGAATTGGTTGAGCCATTTTAAATGTGTACACACCATCAGCTGTTTTTTCTTGCGGATTTGATGCGCTCATGACAGCCATTAATTCTTTCGGCACAGTGATTTTTGCATCATACGTCATCCTGATCCCCGGACTGTCCTGGATCGGGATCCATGTTCTGGTCAGAATGGCTTGTCCTTGAGTGAACAGGTACGGATGTTTCTTGCCTGCAGTCTGTGATGGAACTAACCATTGGAGTGCTTCTGCTCCAGGTCTTGTCGAATAGGTGATCAGCAATTTTTTGGACTCTGTGCTGACAGGAATATTTAATGATTGTCCCATCCATTTCACATCAGGTCCAAGTACAAAATCTGTTTTAACACCATTGACATCAACCTGGTGAATATCCAGACCTCGTGTGTCGAGATAAATTGTATCAGCCCCTTCCATCACCTCGATGTCATAAGCTGCAGTACCGGACAGTGTTTTAAGATCGAAATCTGCCTTCAGGTCAAGAGATAGGTGCTTTACAACAGCCATATCCGGCCGGGCATTCGAGTGAATATCCATATCAGTAGAAGATAAATGTTCAGTGTTCACTTTTTTCTTATCCACTTCGAGACATGCTGTGAAGCAAACGCTCAGTAACAGACAACTCAGG
>JANMVA010000184.1:0-6572 GCA_031392195.1 Saprospiraceae bacterium
AAAAAATCCTATGCACAGGGTTGATAATTTGAACACCGTTCAATACATTTGCACTGTATAGTACAAACATAGTGTTCAAGTCATGGGAATAGCGGAACGAAAAGAAAGAGAGCGGGAAGAAGTTAAAGACCTGATCCTCAACGCTGCACGGGAGATATTTCTCGCTGAAGGCTTTGAGAATACCAGCATCCGGAAGATCGCCTCCAGGATTGAGTATAGCCCGGGGATCATCTATCTGCACTATAAAGACAAGAATGAGCTGTTCCTCGCGCTTCATGACAAGGCATTTGAATGCAAGATGAAAGCCCTGTTTTATTCCGTCGAGCACATTGCCGATCCGCTGGAGAGATTAAAAGCAACAGGTGAGAGCTATCTGCGCTATGGCATTGATAACCGCCAGGATTATGAGCTCATGTTTGTCCTGTCGTGCACGATGGAAGCGCTGGCGATGAAAGAAGAATTTTGGAAAGACGGTGCATTAGCCATTAATGTTTTAAAAGCAAACATTCAGGAATGCATAGATGCGGGTTATTTCAGAGAAGATATTGATCTCGATGAGACATCACTTCTTCTGTGGAGTCATGTGCACGGCCTGGTGACATTGCATAATACAGAGCGCCTCAATATTTATGACACCGATGACAAGGAAGCATTTATGTTCCGATCGATGAATGTGTTTTTCTCTATGGTAGAACAAGGCCTTCGCTAATCACCAACAAAACGGACCAACGACATGACACGCTTAACGATTCTATCCATTTTCATTTTGCTTGTTTCCGGCCTGCATGCACAGAGTATTCTGGATCAATATGTGGAACAAGCACTTGAAAAAAATCTGCAGGTTCGTGAGAAAGAAATCAATGAGCGCAAACAAAAGATCAGGCTGGACGAAGCTTCGCGTTTATACGGACCTGAAATAGGCTTTTTTGCAAACTATACCTTGGCTACCGGTGGACGCAACATTGCTTTGCCGGTGGGTAGCCTGCTAAATCCTGTGTATGCTGAATTAAATGATATCATCGATGAGTCCAAATTCCCGATGATAGAAGATCAGTCCATCAGTTTTCTTCCCAACAATTTCTATGATGCAAAAGTCCGCATCACACAACCCATCTTCAGACCGGAAATTAAATACAATAAGCTGATCAAATCAGAAGAATTAACACTTGCCGGATTACAAACGGATCAGGCAAAGCGCGATCTCATCCGTGACGTCAAAACATCCTACCTGCGATGGATGCAAGCAAAAGAAGCGATCAGCATTTTTGACCAGGGATTAGCATTGCTTGTTGAGAATAAACGTGTCACAGAAAGCCTGATCAAAAACGGTCTTGCCATTCCTTCTTCACGCATCCGGATTGAATCAGATATCGAAGTGCTCGAAGCTCAAAAACGTAAAGCCGAATCCGATCTGAGAAATGCCGCCTCCTATTTCAACTTCCTTTTACAACAACCACCTGACACTCCGATTGCAGAAGACACCTTTCCTTACGCACCAGATATTCCCGTCATGATGGATGTAACGGCCCGGGAAGAATTGCAACAATTAAAAACCGGACATCAGATCCAAAGTCTGGCGTTGACATTGGAACAAAAACATTTCGCACCTACGCTTGGTGTGCAGCTCGATCTCGGATCACAAGCGTACGGAACAGATTGGGGTGGATATGTTTTAGGTGGGCTTGGGCTTGAAATTCCTATCTGGGATAATAAGAAAAGCAAGTTGCGCCAACAGGCATGGAATGCTGATCTCGAATCCAACCAGGTTTCTTATGAATGGACTAAGCAGGCATTTGAAGTCCAATTGCAATCTGAAATTGAAAACCTTCGGTCTGACATCATGATCTATGATAGTTATACATCCCTCATCGCCAGCAATACACGCTATCAACAGGAAACTTTAAGACGCTATAAAGAAGGACTTGCTAATTACATTGAGCTACTTGATGCACGCACGCAGGTCACAAATGCACAATTGGAACAAAACCTGGCGAAGTATCAATCATGGATTCGCCGGATCAATATCGAACGTATTTCTGCCTCATCGATCATCGACTAATATGAAACTGAACGCCATAAAACTATCCCGAATACTATTCATCATCGTGGCTTCGTGCGGCATTGTATTTTTTGCCTGCAAGAAACATGAAGAAGAAAAAGCAATCTTGCAAGCTGACCGGCCTGCAAATGTTTTTTATGTCAGGACTGCTCCGATATCCGTTCACGGTCTTAATGATGTGATCCATTTAACCGGCATCATTCAATCCGAAACAGAAGCAAAACCATCATTCAAAACCGGTGGTGTGATTGCGCGAACTTATGTTGAAGAAGGTGACCAGGTTCGCCAGGGACAGTTGCTTGCAAAACTAAATCTTACCGAAATCGAAGCCCAGTCCAATCAGGCAGGCTTTGCACTGGAGAAAGCTGTTCGTGATCATCAACGGATGAAGAATTTATACGCAGACAGTATTGCAACACTTGAGCAATTGCAAAATTCTGCAACGGCAGTTGAGATGGCAAAAAAAACACAGCAGATAGCACAATTCAATGTGTCCACATCTGAAGTCCGATCGCCGATCAATGGCAAAATTGTAAAACAGTTTTTGCATGACGGCGAAGTAACGGGCCCGGGCACACCTGTCTATTACATTATGGGTGTTCAGCAATCCGATTGGAAACTAATGGCAGGCCTTACTGATAAAGATTATGGTCGTGTCCGAAAAGGAGATAAAGCAAAGATCACGCTGGATGCTTATCCGGGCCTGACAATTGAAGGAAAAGTACAACGCTTATCCGATGTAGCGAATCCGGCCAGTGGGACATTTGATGCGGAGATCAGTATACCATCAAAGGACAATCGTATCGCTGCAGGCATGATGGCGAATGTAGAAATTGTTCCAGCAACAACAGGTGAGTTTCCAATTATCCCTATCGAAGCACTCGTATCCTCAAATGGAAAAACCGGAGTTGTATTTATCCCAAAAGATGGCACTGCTGAAAAAAGAGTGATCCATATCCAGCAATTTCATGGTGAAACGATCGCTGTCAAATCAGGGCTTGAAGGAGCAATGGAAGTTATCACTGCAGGAAGTGGGTTTCTGGAAGATGGTGATAAAATTTCGATAGAGGAAGATCATTAAATAAACAACCCGTGAGCCGTGAGCCGTGAGCCGTGAGCCGTGAGCCGTGAGCCGTGAGCCGTGAGCCGTGAGCCGTGAGCAAAAACAAAAAAAACTATGTATAGATTGTTTGTTTCAACTCTTTTTTCGTCAGATAAAATAATATCAATTATAAAAACATTGCCTCACTCCATCACCAAATCACCAAATCACTCAATCACTCAATCACTCCATTAGTTCAGTAGACCTTCCAACATAAATAAACCAAACTTCCGAAAACCATTCTCACGTGTCTCTTACATCATTCTCCGTAAAAAATTATCAGTTCACGATCATCCTGTTTGTGTTGGCGCTGGCGCTGGGGGTGAATGCTCTGATCAATATGCCCAGAGGTGAGGATCCTCCTTTTGGTGCTCCGATATTTATCATCCTGGCTGTGTATCCGGGCACGAGTCCAACGGATATGGAACAATTGGTTGCTGATCCGTTGGAAGATGTGCTGTACAATCTCGACAACATCAAGAAAATGAATTCGGTATGTAGTGATGGCTTGATGGTGTTGCAGGTTGAGTTTACATATGGTGTGGATGTTGATGGGAAAAATAATGATGTCATTCGCGAAGTCAACAAAGTGCGACCGGAGCTACCTGCAGGAATCGTTGTGCTGGATGTGATGCGGGCGTCATCATCCGATGTGGCCATTCTCCAGACAGCCCTTGTGTCATCAACGGCTTCTCCCCGGGAGTTGACTGACAAGGCAGAGGAGCTTGAAAAACAGATTGAGCGCATCAAGGATATCAAATGGGTGGAGATCCAGGCGCAACCTGTGGAAGAGATCAATATTGCATTGGAGCTTGACAAGCTTTCGCGCTATGGTATCGGGCTCAACCAGATCATCAATATAATCCAGGCCAATAATGTCAATATTCCCGGTGGCAGTGTGGATCTGGGGAAAAGAAGATTCAATATCAAGACAAACAGCGAACTCAATACGCTGGAAGACATCCGGAATATTATTGTCAAACCATCACCCGATGGACATGCTATTTATCTGCGCGATGTTGCATTGGTGCGTACTGATAAAGCAGAGGAAACACACATAGCCCGGTACAATGGACAGCCCGCAATCTGGGTGATCACTGCATTGAAGGACAGGAAAAACATTGTACAGAACCGCGCGGCGATACAGAAAGTGCTGGATGAGTTTGAGCCTACATTGCCTGATCATATCAGTATTGAAACAAGCTTTGACCAGGAAAAAAATGTGCGCAGGAGATTGTATGGATTAGGAACTGATTTTGCTATCGCTGTGTCACTCGTATTATTGACGCTTCTGCCATTGGGTATCCGTGCGGCCCTGATCGTGATGATCAGCATTCCTTTATCATTGGCGATAGGACTGGCGTTTCTCAATTACACCGGTTATACATTAAATCAGCTGAGTATTGTCGGATTGGTAATTGCTTTGGGGCTATTAGTGGATGATTCGATTGTCATAATTGAAAACATTGAGCGTTTCATGCGCATGGGTTATGCGCGGAAGGAGGCAGCCATCATTGCAACGAAACAAATCGCTGTTGCTGTGATCGGATGTACGGCTACTTTATTGCTGGCTTTTCTTCCTTTAGTTTTTTTACCCGAAGGTTCCGGAGAATTTATCCGGCCATTACCAATGGCTGTGTTGCTGACGATCATTGCTTCCTTGTTTGTATCCCTGACCATCATTCCATTCCTGGCCAGTATGTTGTTGAAAAAACATGTACGTCCGGAAGGAAATATGTTTTTCAGGGCCTTTAAAAAATACGTGAATGCGCCGTATCAGAAAGTACTGACATGGTCTTTCATTCATCCGGTTATGGCATTGGTGATTACCGGGTTGATCTTTTTCGGAAGCCTGATGCTGATCCCGCTGATTGGCTTTAGTTTATTTCCCGTTTCTGAAAAACCGATGTTCAATGTAGAGATCAATACACCACCGGGTACGAGTTTAAAAGAGACTAACCGCATCGCCAGAGTGGTGGAACAGGATTTATTACAAACACCGGATATTGTTAGTGTGAGCACAAATGTTGGTAAGGGAAATCCAAGGGTCTACTATAATGTATTTCAGCAGGACTTCACACCTCACTATGCGCAATTATTTGTCCAGACCGATCCGGATATGAATGTGCCTGAGATCATATCGATGACGGATTCCCTTCGTGTCCGGTATAACAAGGTGCCCGGTGCAAAAATTGAGGTGAAGCAATTTCAACAAGGCCCTCCGGTACCGGCGCCTATTGAATTCCGGATCCTCGGAGACAATTTAGATACATTGACAAAGTATAGTTACGTCCTGGAAGACATAGTAGAAAAAACGTCCGGCACTTTATATGTAGGCAATGATCTTCGTCTTCCGAAAACGGATTTGCATGTAGTGATTGATAAAGAAAAGGCAGGAGTCCTCGGTGTGGTTCCAGCTGAAGTTGCCCGAACAGTTCGATTGGCTATTGCCGGATTGCCCAATCAAAGCATTCGAAACGCAGATGGAGATGAATACAACCTGATGCTGACTGTTCAGGATTTTGATCCGGACAAGGCGTTAGAAGTGTTTGAGAAAATATTTGTCAGCTCGATATCCGGTGCGTTGATCCCTCTTTCTCAAGTCGCGCGCATCGAACCCGCGGAATCGCCAAGCATTATTCGCCATTACAATAAAGAGCGCTTTACGAATGTGACCAGCTTTGTGGCATCGGGCTACAATTCATTTGAATTGTTTGATGAGATTGAGCAAAAACTCGACACGATAAAAATGCCGGCGGGTTACCGGTTTGTGGCTGCCGGTGAAAAAGAATCCAGGGAAGAATCGTTTGGCGGGATGGGAAGTATTATTCTCATTACCGTCTTTGTACTATTTGCCATTCTTGTTCTGGAGTTTCGGACATTCAAGAGTACGTTAATTGTATTGTCTGTAGTTCCTCTTGGTATTGTTGGTGCTCTGGTGATTTTATATCTCGGTGGTGAGACACTCTCATTCGTAGCTACGATCGGAATGGTGGCTTTGATGGGGATAGAGATCAAGAATAGTATTCTATTGGTTGATTACACAAATCAGCTTAGAGAACAAGGCATGCCATTGAAAGAGGCAGTGCTCAATGGTGCTGAGACGCGTTTTCTGCCGATCCTGCTGACATCGATGACGGCGATTGGTGGTATGATACCATTAGTGTTGGAAAATTCTCCGTTGATTTCTCCTTTGGCCTTGGTGTTGATTGGGGGTTTGATCAGCTCGACTTTATTGAGCAGGATTGTAACACCGCTGTTGTATATGTTGATTCCTCCTGCTGTTGAAATAAAAGGCAGGGAGCAGGGGGCAGGGAGCATGGAGATTTCCTAGATTTTTTATTTTCCTTTACAACACGCTATGGCCAAAAAAGGAATTTACATATTCTCCGCATCACTTTTACTCCTTAC
>JANMVA010000196.1:0-12413 GCA_031392195.1 Saprospiraceae bacterium
GTAAAGTCCTGAAACTATCCCTAATTTTAATTGTCTGCCGGGAGGCTTTTCTATCGCTTAATTCGTTTTAGATATACCGATGTACACAATCAGGATACTTACGGTTCTATTATTTTTCGTCACCGGGCTCAATGTTACAGCACAGGACAACCGCCTTTTGGTGAAATCAGATGGAAAGCCGGCCCCTGAATTTCTTAAAGAATTGAGTCTCCAATCTGGTGTCAGCATCATCTATAGTGAAAATCTTGTTCAAAAATTACCGGATGTCACGCTGCATCTGAAAGGAGTGGGAATCGACGAGATTCTGACTGAAGTATTGCGTGGAACAAAAGTTTCTTTCCGTTATCTGGGTGATCAGATAGTATTATTTGATACGGACCCCGAAATTCTGAAATTCACAATTAGTGGTGTCGTCACCGATTCCTCCACCGGGGAGCCTTTGATCTCTGCCTATGTCTTTGACCAGATTTCCGGAAAAGGCACACAGACCAACGACTATGGATATTACAGTCTCAATTTACCACAGGGCAATGTTAATCTTGTAGTCGGCTATCTTGGATATACTGCATACAAGGCAAATTTTTACCTGAACGTAAGCAGGATGATGCCAATTCATTTGCCTCCTTCGGTTAGATTGCCAGAGATCGTGATTACAAGTGATCGAAGTTTTAATCCAGACTCAGGATTTGTGCCACATCCAGATCTGATCACACTTTCACAACTACAGAATAATATTCAACTCGGGGGATCGAGTGATTTGTACAGGGCGGCTGATTTTATTCCGGGTGTACACACGGGAACCGATGGGGTAGGAGGCATTCATGTGCGCGGAGGAGCCAATGATCAGAATCTCATTTTGATGGATGGTGTCCCTGTCTACCATCCAAACCATTTGCTAGGCATCATTTCAGTTTTTAACTACCAGGTCATTCAACAGGCTTCGATTTATAAAGCCAATTTCCCCAGCAGGTTTAGCGGCAGATTATCATCTGTGATGGATGTGAGAACAAGAGAAGGAAATATCAATGATTGGTCTTTTTCGGGGAATCTGGGTGCTTCAGAATTTGGCCTGATGGCAGAGGGACCAATTGTCAAAGAGAAAATCGGCGTATTGTTCAGTGGAAGATTTTTTCTGCCAGGCCTTTTTATGCAGGACATCACCAGGGCCATTAAGGAGAAAAATGGAGTTACAGGTTTTGCAGATATAGATTACCTGGACTTTAACGGAAAGATCAACTGGAAGCTGGGTGTACGGGACAGACTTTATCTGAGTGTTTACAGGGGGAGTGATCGCTTTTCAGATTTTACCATCACAAAAAGAAATGTAGTCGATCATAAGACAGGAATCAGGGTCGTGTCTCATGAAGAGTTTGACAAGAATCTTAACTGGACCAACAAAACAGCGATACTGAGATGGAATCATATCGTGAATGATAAAATTTTCGCAAACCTTATTTTATCAACAAGCTCTTTTGTACTTCAGTCTGTCGATCGCAGTGAATTTGATTTTACATTTCCAAATAGTGAGATCCTGCCAATATCCGGATTTGATACAAAAGAATTTAAATCCGGCATTACCGATATCACAGCCAAGATAGAGCTCGACATTAGGCCATCCCCCGATCATCAGTTATCCGGAGGGCTATATGGAATTGACTATACATTTCAACCTAAATCAATTACCATCAATGAAGAAAGTAAGATTGGAAATTTTTATCTGAATGAAGGATTGCTGGATGATGCTTACTTCGCATCATTCAAGGTTCGTGCACTGGAGACAGGAGTTTATCTTGAAGATAAATGGGACATCCAAGAGGGACTACAGCTGACATCAGGTCTGCATATTTCCACTTTTTTTGTGCAACAGACTTACTATCTGGATCCTCAATTGCGAATGACACTCGACTATCAGCCGTTTGAAAAGTTAGCCTTCAATATTGGTTATAGTCGGATGGCTCAATATCTCCACAACCTGACATCGAGCAGCATTGGCTTACCAACAGATCTTTGGGTTCCTACGACCAAGACTGTATCACCTGCTTTGTCAGATCAATACGTTTTCTCAGCCTTATGGAAACCCTCGGATGTTCTTTGGTTTGATATGTCTGCCTATATAAAGGATATGCGAAGTGTGATCTCCTACCAGGAAGGTGCAAGTTTTCTGATCAAGGAAGGACTATTACAGGGTAGTATAGTCGATGCAGGAAATTGGGAAAAAAGAATTACGACAGGTACAGGTGACGCCAGTGGCATTGAATTGCAGGCGAATTATGAGTATAAGAAGTTAAAGTTTAAAGTCAACGGAACCTGGTCACGCTCATACAGGATTTTTGAAGAGATCAATGATGGAAAGCCATTTCCTGACAGATATGACCGTCGATGGTCTTCTACATTTACAAGCCAATTGAAATTGAGTCCTCGTTTTTCAACAGGAGTAAACTTTGTATATGGAAGTGGTATAGCGATCACGCTCGCAGAAAGTAAATTCTTCAATCCCGGTTCGTTTTTTCCGCAGGTAGGCATTAACTACAGTGAAAGAAATGGTTTCAGGTTACCACCTTACCACCGTATGGATATCAATTTTAATTACATTCTTGGAGCCAAAAAAGGATTCAACCATTCGTTGGCTCTAAATCTTTACAATGTCTATAACCGCACTAATCCGTTTTATATCACCCTGGTACAAGATCCTCTAAACCAGGTCTTTGAATTTAAGCAGTTTTCTTTGTTCAAGTTCTTTCCTACGGTGTCATACAGGTTTACCTTGCAATAGAATATGCAGCCAGGGCCGGAAAAAACATGATTGTGCCCGAATGACGTAAAAAGGACATATCTTTAATAAGTGGAATACAAAAGGATACGGATACAATTTCTCTTCTTTTTTGCAGCCTTACTGATCACTGTTGGCTGTGAGTCCACACTTGATTTCCAGTTTGACGCTCCTCCAAAACTTACGATCGTTTCGCATCTTACACCAGGGAGCTGGGAAGGGCAGCGTGTCCATGTCTATGCGTCACAGAGTCCTCTTGATTCAAGTAACTTTTATATACCTGACAATCTTGTCGTCGACGTCAGTGAATCTCAATCAGGCCAGACAGTAAGGCTCGATACTACCTTCTCTGACGGGAAAATATTTTTTGAATTTCCATCCGGCTTTCTTAAAGCAGGCAATAACTATACGATCACTGCTTTCGCACCTGGTTTTGATCCTGTTCAGGCTACCACTTCAATCCCAAGACCGAGCCAGATCACCGATCTGATCATCAAGGATATCAGGATCGAACAATCACAAGCACATCAATTCAAAAGGAATATTCATTACAAGCTTGAATTCAATATTGACCACTTCGAGTCTAATCGCTATTACCACCTTGTCTTCTATAACGAATACGAAGGTTCAGAAGGGGTTTTAGTATTGATTGATCCTGAGTTGTCAGATGATCAGAATTTACTTCCACATTATGATTATGGTGTGCTGATTGACAGGCTTGACCTGGAAGAAGGAAAGCCCCTCCAGTTTGAGTTTCGTGACTGGGCAGTGGATGATCAGGATCTCATCCGGGTTTATGTAGAATTGAGGTCCATCACAGCTGATTACTACAAGTATCACAGCACACTTGCCAGGCAACTGATCGTGCGGCAGGATCCATTTGCCGAACCGGTCACGATATTTAACAATATCGAGGGCGGATATGGCAATTTCAGCGGGTTTACCCAGATCATCACCTCATCTGATTTGCCACATTAGCATTTTCCTAAATTTTAATTTGGCCTCTGATAGGGGTTGGCGAATGAAATAGTGTCTTATGACTGACACTTTATTATTCTTTGACTAATTCAGATCAGAAGATGGCTTCCAAACACGCAGTATTAGAGAGCATTCCATTTTTCAATGTGCTGTCCGCTGAGGAGATGGGCAACCTCACGATGCACATGGAGCTATGCACTGCCCCAAAATATACCAATATTTTCTCTGAGGGTGATCAGGCGGACTTCTTCTATATCCTCTCAGAGGGAAGTGTTAAAATAGGCACACACCATGAGGATGGCCGTGAGGTCATCAAACAGGTGCTTCATCCCAGAATGGTTTTCGGAGAAATGGCGCTCCTTCAGCATCGCACTCCGCATCATAATTTTGCTACCTCATTATCTTCTGCCACATCCTACTACAGGATAGCTGTGGACGCATTTAAGCAATTAATGGATAAGAATCCACAACTCACGATGAGTGTGGTCTCCATGATTGGGATGAAACTTCGTCAAACGGAGAATCAGCTTGAATCGTTGATTTTCAAAGATGCCCGTGGAAGGATCATCGATTTCATTGTTGACAATGCACAACAGAGTGGGAGACAGGTTGGTCTCGAGACATTGTTGAAGCATTCATTGACCCAACAGGATATTGCCAACTATACCGGCACCAGTCGCCAGACTGTAACAGCTGTCCTGAATGACCTTCGCAAAACAAATAAAATCTATTTCACACGTAACAGTATTCTGATCAGAGATATTTCAGCGCTGGCTTCATAAGGCCAGGTTGAGGTTTGAGGAGTTGGTTTAAGTAAGGGCCGGGCAATGTCAACAGCATTTGCCCGGTTTTTTTATTCCAGACACAATGAACTTCATTGAGAATTTAGCATTTCATGAAGGATGGTTCGGACACGGATCAAAGCCATTTTTTTTTCTTTGAAGAAATTGAAAAAAAAGGCTTTTGTTTGTCAGTAATATTTTTTACAACTTACGCCCTTGAATGACGGATGGCTATTAAGGAGTCATCCTCCCCTGGCAACATATTATCAAAGCATGGCTAATAAACCACGTGTCGTAAAAGATTATGAAAAGCTGGATGAGGCTATCCAGGAACAGATCAAGCTGACCTATCCGTATGGGTTTGCTAAACATCTTATTCAATATAAAAACGCTGAAGGTAAATTCGTTTCAGCGCTCCCTTTCGAGACAGATGACCGCTACTACCTGGTGCGCATGACACTGATCGAAGCTCGTCAGATCATCGAAGACGATGACGATTACGATGCCAGTGGCGAATTAAAAGAAAGCGTAAAGGAAGAATATGAAGAAAAATACGGTGATCTGGAATATCTGACCATTACCGAAGGTGATGCGGATACCGCCAGCGATGAAGAAGAATAGAGACAGTTACTCGTTCCAATCTATCTATTTTTCCGTCATTATTTCTACACCACTCCATTCTGATCCTACTCCCTTGACCATTAACTCTGCTGCGTGGCGGAAATATCTTTCTGCCGTGATATCTTTTGGATTGACGGTTAACACATTTTTTAAATGGCCGGCTGCAACGATAAAGTCCTTGGCATGATAGGACTCGAGCCCGGCTTTAAAATCAGATAATGTTTGTTTCTTCAGCGCAACAATTTCTGAAGGCTCTCCCGTGAAGCATTCAAAAACTTTAACAGCGGCTGATTTGCCTTTTACCTGTACAGCCCCGAGATGCCTGTAATCAAATATTTCAGGATTTCTGATTTTTTGCAGCGTGCTTTCACTCATCAGGATGGAGGCATCAAACATTTTTGTGAGACCCTCGATTCGGGCAGCCGTATTGACTTCATAGCTGATCACTCCTGTATCATGTCTGTCACCATCCCCAATCACACCCAGCATGATGACTCCGGTATGAAGACCTATTCCAATTTTGATCGCCTGCAAATTCAATTTCTCTCTTTCGCTGTTGTATTGTGTCACCGATTGCTGCATTGATATACTGGCCTGCAATGCCTGGTCAGCATTCGGGAACAAAGCCATGATACCATCACCTGTGAACTGATTGATAAATCCTCCGTGTGCTTCAATACAAGGTGCTGTATAGCTAAGGTATTCATTGATAAATTCAAAATTCTCCTGCGGAGACAGCATTTCTGAAATCGTCATGTAGGAGCGGATATCCGTGAACATGATCGTCATCTCCCGCTGAATCTGATCACCTAGCCTGACACTCAGGATGGAGTCATAGCCCAGTGTATTCAAAAATGGAAGAGGAACAAATTTTTGGTACATCACATTGATGTCCGAGAGGTTTTCGTACAACCGCGCATTATCGAGTGAAATACCAAGCTGATAGCTTAACAATTGCAAAAGACTCACACGCTCCTGTGTGAATGCATCCTTCACCATTTTATTTTCGAGGTATAAAATACCCGTCAGTTCATTCTTAACAAGAAGTGGAATGACCCAAACGGATTCAGGTTTGTGATGCTGCAGATAAGGATCCCTGCTGAATACCCGATCATTGGACAGATCGTTGATCAGGACACTCTCTCTCTTTCTCACCACATATTGGATCAGGGACACAGGGAGTAACATCCCTGTCTTCGAAAAGGCCTGCGTTTCACTTTGGATATTACTGTGCAGGTCCGCAACGATTTCTACCTGCAGATCTTCTTTACCGGGTACGATCAGTGCAACCTTGCTTGCACCCGCACACTCCATCACCACATCAATGATCGCTTTTTTCAACTCGTCCATGCTGAGAATACCCGATACAGCCTGTGAAGCTTTAAAGACGCTCATCAGGTCCAACTGATCATTGAGCATCACTTCAGTTGAACCTGAAATCTGCCTGCTGAAACTTGAACCGGACCGTGTGGCCTTTTCATAATGTTCACTAAACTTGTTTTTAAGTTGTTCTGCTTTGGCATAAGCCCCCCATTGTGTAAAACCAACAATGGCTTGTCTGATATGGTGACTTGCGTAATGGGTCCGCTTCCGATGGATCCAAAAATCAGCGAGTTTTTCGTGACCCAGTGCAGCCATGTGAATAAACTTTCCTCTTTCAGACGCTGCTATGGCAGCTTCAAAGGTGGTAAACGTTTCCCTTTCATTGCCTGCTATCCTGAATTGAAATGCCTTGAGGAATAAATATTTGTCCTCGAAATTTTCAGGGCATTGCAACTGGAACATCTCCAGTTTTTTCATGTATTCATCCACCGTGGGCGGAAGCTCTTCAATGATGTCCTGGCATTTCATTTCGAGATGAAGCCAGCAGTGGGCAAACATATAAGAACCATAATGGACAGGACTAGCCAGGATCGGTGCGATAAATTTAGCTGCATTGGCATCTGATTCTTTCGCTCTCTCAAAATCACCAAACAAATTATAGGTGATCAATGAATAGATTGAAATCATGACAGGTCCATAATACTCGGACTTGCTCAGGCATAGCGCAATAAATGAATCCATATCATAGCGCGGTGACCTTACTTCCTGACCTGTCATGGCGGGATCGACCAGGTAGGTTGCACACATCTCCAGCGCAATCAGTGAATGAAGTGCCAGCAAATGATTGATCTTGGCATTGTATTCGATGCCGGGCTCAAATTCATGAGCCAGTTCCTGTATTGATTTTTCAGAGCTGAAGAAATGATTGAAATAAGAGTGAAAAAGTGTATATCCTGCAAAAATCAACTCACCACTTTCAAGACTTGCTTTGTAAGCGATGAGATTGTATTCATTGATCTCGCGGATCGGCTTGAAATAAGAATACACATAGTTAGCCACGATATGACCCGTTCTTCCTTTTTGACGTAAAGCTTCTTTTTCAAATTGGAATGAAAGTTTTTTGGCCAGGTCTCCGGAAGGTAGTCCATGTTCATACATACCCAGGATGCAACAGATCAATCCAAACTCAGAAAATGCATAGGACATTTGATAAGACATGCCATATTCGATCGACAATAATATTTTCCGTAAAGCATGCAGGATCCAAAGTTCAGTCTTGCCACCCACATAAAGCGGAGTGGAGAGGTTATCCATGATTTTGATGACAGCCAAAGCTGTCGGATCGGTCATCCATGGAATATCCGCCATGGAAGCTATTGTATGTTGTTGAAAATAGGGCAGGATCTTTCCGAGGTTCTCATTGATCTCTCCCCAGTTCGTTTCTTTCGGAAAATAGTAATCAAGCTCTTTTAATCCGTTGATGGCTTCATCAAGTGTCTCATCATATTTGGAGATGAGACTGAGTCTCAACATGATGATATAATAGATATCGGCTTTATCGATTGGATTACGTGCATTCTCAATACATTCCTGCAAAAGCGTTTCTGAATCTTCCAGATCTCCATTGAGATAATATGCCTCTGCAAGTTCACGGTTGAGGGTCAGTGTTGTGTCATAATCCTCTTTCCATGCATGGCCTGATTGACTTTGGCGGGCATACTGCAAATGACGGATCGAAGAAGCAACTGCATTTGCTTTTTTTGCCTTTAGTCCTGCTTTGATATTGATATCGCGGATCCGCTGTTTTTCTTTCTCGGTTGAGATCAGTGATGATCCGTGGTTATAATGGTTTGCTATATCAAATAAATATTCATCCTGGTCCGCGTACTTGGCATAGAGCATGCGGCCGATATCGAGGTGCAATCCTTTCCGGTCTTCAACAGGGATGAGCTGGTATGCAGCTTGTTGAATACGGTCATGCGTAAAACTAAAGAATACACTTTCCGGTAAAACATTTAATTCCTTAATCTTAAACATCCTGTAATTGTCATTGACAGGTGATAGATAACCTTCAGCCAATGCAGGCCACAGATGGTCCATGATGACATCCGGTGATTGCTGCATGATAGCGCTCAGGTTGTCCAGGTTAAATGTGGTCCCAAAGATGGAAGCAAGTGTAATGGTTTCCTGGGTGGTCAGATCCAGTGATTTGATTTTGAGAATGAGCAGATCAACGACATTGTCTGAATAGGATTGCTCCCGGATACGATCGATATCAGTGCTCCAGGTTTTTTTCTCCTCATCATACACCAGGTACCGGTTATCCAGCAAGTGACGGATAAACTGAATGGTAAAAAATGCATTCCCTTTCGTTTTATCGAAAATCAGCTGTGAGACCTCCTCCATGTTTTTCTGGTGAAGAGTATCCTCCAGCATGCGCTGAACATCCGGATAGGGTAGTGGCTTCACTTTCAGATCAAAAAGGGTGATACCATTTTTATTTAGCTCACTGATCAGAAGCGTTAGGCCATGTTGTGCATCCACTTCATTATCACGGTACGCTCCGATCAAAAGCATAACCAGTGATTCTTTTTCTCCTGCCAGCATTTGGATCAGGTCCAATGAAGCTGAATCAGCCCATTGCAGGTCGTCCAGGAAGATGACAAGCGGATGATCGAATGTGGCTATTGCCTGGAAGAATTTGAGTAATAAAAGATTTAGTCTGTTCCTGTGCTCTACAGGTTCAAGTTTTGTTGCTTCCGGTTGTGCTCCAATGATCAACTGCAGATCTGGTATGATGTCAATCAGGATTTTTCCCTGGTGCCCAACAGCTGCAAGAATGCGGTTTCTGACGGTTGCGAGTTGCTCATCGGACTCTGTGAGGATAATGTGGCAATATTCATTCAATGCCTGTGTAAAAGCGCTGTAAGGAATATTCCGGTTGTACTGATCAAACTTTCCTTTTGTAAAAAAACCACTTTTGGCTGTTATCGGTTTATGGATTTCATTGATCAGTGCTGTTTTACCTACACCGGAATAACCTGATACCAGCATCACTCTTCCCTTGCCCTCACTGACTTCTTCAAATGTTTTGATCAGCAATGAAATTTCTTCTTCACGGCCGTAGAGTTTCTGCGGGATTTGAAACTTGGTGAATATCTTATTATGAGATAGTTCAAATGGTCTGATCTCAGTTCGTTCGCGTATTTGATCCATGCAGAATTGTAAATCTGTCTCCAGGCCAAATGCGGACTGATACCTGTCCTCTGCATTCTTTGACATCAGCACCCGAATGATGTCAGAAAGAATGACAGGTACGTTTTCATTGACCAAATGTGCCAGATCGGGATAGATAGCCAGGTGGGAGTGAATCAGCCTCAAAGGGTCCTTATCCTCAAATGGAAGCCGACCCGTGAACAATTGATAGAGAATAATCCCCAGTGAATACAGATCTGATCTGTAGTCAACAAATCGGTTCATGCGACCGGTTTGTTCAGGTGAGAAAAAAGCAAGCGAACCTTCCAGTCTCTCCGGATTGCTCAGATGCACTGTTTTAACATCGAGCTTGATCGACTGACCGAAATCCACCACCTGGATTTCCAGTGTTTCTGGATTCACCATGATATTTGTGGAGGTGAGGTCGCGGTGAATAATCTGTCGCTGGTGAACCATACCGATCACGTGTGCTATAGTAATGGCCAGCTGCAAACGTTCTGAAAAATTGTATTCAGAAGTTTTAATATAATCTGCTAAAGTGCTCCCTTCAAAATAATCTGCAATGATGCTTGGAGAGCCCTCATGAATTCCTTTTGAAATTACCTTACGGACACCCGGAATATCCAGCTCAGTAAGAATGGAATATTCGTTATTGAATTGGAGTATCTGCCTGGGCTCTGAAAAATCTGCTTTTAAAACTTTCAAAGAATAGGCATGACCGCCAGGTTCAATCTTTTTATACACGGTAATGCTGGGACTCTCATAAATCTTTTCCAAAGCTACGTCCATGCTTATGCCGGTTTAGTTTCACGCCCAATAAGTGATTTAATATGTTTCACAAGCCTGTTGAATAAGTCCTTGACGGCAAGCCAAAAAACTTCGCCTTTTGATGGGGGCTTCTCATCGATGTTGTTGAGATTCCAGGCTGCCAGAAAACCATCACCAATTCGGAATGTGGAATCTTTTCCTCCACGTTCTGTCTTCAGTAAAGTACGGATAAAGTGCAGGAAAAAATTGTCAAGAGCAAGGGTCCCATGCTCAGTTGCGACAAGACCTGGCCTGGCTGTTTTTTCCAGAAATCGCTCATCATTTGCAAGGTGTTCCCGGATATTTGGATGTGTTTCTCCCAGGTCAATATCGAGGTTATCCTCAAGTATCTCATAGTTTTCCGGGCCATTGACATCCTTGATCAAGGTGATCAGTATTTTTTGATCCAATAAAGGAATGGAAGTCGTAAACCAATCAGTCAGTGCTTTCGATAAAACGGGACCGACGGTATTTGGCAGGGTATAGTGTCTTTGATAAATGATTTTCTGAAGCATGGTAGCATCAGCATAATCTACAGGCTCCAGTTTTGGATCAATGCCTAATCCCCTCCCGATAATTTTCCAGCATTCAAAATAACTTTCTGCTTCATCATTTGTCACAGAGACTCGAAGCTCTCTCAGTCCTTCAATAATTTCCAGGCTGAATGTATGGATCGCAAATACCATGTCTTCCTGGTTAATCGGGAATCCTAATTTTTCTATATCATACTCGCCGAGGGAAGTATCATACATTTTATGCAATATTCTGAAGCGGATCATGGCATGCAGAAGCCTCAGTTTCTTGATCGACATCAATCCGGGATGATCCAGGTTGAGTTTTTTATGACCATCGGGTGTTTTTGTATCCCAACCGAGAGACATCACATCGAGCACAAACTGCATGGTCTCGAGGATGCGCCGGTTGACGTGCTTGACAAGCAATGTTGTTAATCTTAAAACTTCGATCGCTTTTGTATGTGCATATTGCTTGAGAAGGGACCTGATGCCAAGCGTAAAGGTGATCCAGGGACCATGTTTTTCGAAAAAGTCAGAGCCTTTTTCGAGATAAGTGACTTCTTCATCCGTCCATTTAAATTCATCGGATGATTCAAAAAAAGCGATTAGTTCCGGTGGCTCGGGAATAACAGTTTCTGCTTTCTTCCACTTTTGTGGAAAATCATGTGCAACAAATGATGTGATGAATTGTGCAACATCTGCAGGGGAATGTCCTTTAGTTGCATCAAACAGAGCGGCTGCTGCACGATCAGCTACTGGGTCTCCATGCTTCCGCATTTCGTCCAGAAATTCATTAGTCCACTTAGGTGAGGAGATCATGATGATTAGCTTGGTTTTTCAGCCGAAAAGATACAGTATCTCCAGAGGTCTTTTTGGTGGGCTTTGTATTGGTAATAGGTTGACCAGGTGTTTTTAGTCTGGATCTTATTTCTGAGTCGTAAAAGTTGCGCAAGCGAGGTGGTGATCAGTCCCGGAAAGAAAGAAAGATATAACCGCCGAATGCTGGGTTTGACATTCTGAGTGATGTCCTGTTTATTGATTTTCTGAAAACCCGATGAATTAAGTGCATCCGAAAATTCGGGAATGCCGGCATATGATCTGATCGCCCATGAATCGCACCACTTCTGCATCAAGCTCTCATTTTCGGACCCCTTTTCCACAGGCTGACTAAAAAAATCAGCCACGACGATCCTTCCACCAGGCTTAAGTACCCTGAATGCCTCTTTTGTAAAATCAGATTTATCCCAGGCATAACACACACTTTCGATCGCCCAGACGACGTCAAAGGATGCGTCCGGAAAAGAGGTGGTGAGATAGTTCTGCATGGAAAAATGAATTCTGTCCTCGACCTTAAATTTCAATGCATTTTGCCTGCAGGTTTCTACCTGCTTATCACTCAGG
>JANMVA010000261.1:0-2564 GCA_031392195.1 Saprospiraceae bacterium
CGTCACGTATTCCCTGAAAAATTTTTTCCGGATCCACAACATTGAACACCGTCAGATTAAGTCCTGCACCCGTGAAGTCTTTGAGATCTTCCATATTCGTATCACTACGCACAAACACAGGCACTTTACCCAATGGCTTTCCAAATACAGACTGAAATTGTTCTTGCAGTTCTGTCTTGAATCCGGGCAAAAGCGGCATTTTCTTGATCAGCTCGCGCAGGGTATCCAATTTTGAAAGTGTATATTTTTCAATCTCAGGTTCAGGTGTTCCATTACATCTCAGGCAATCCGCATGATCGAATATGCCAATCATCATTGCCCAATAATTAGTCTCTGTACCAGGAATTTGTTGCTTCATATGCTGCTGGAACAAGGCGAAGGGTACCACTAAGCCATCGACGACATTGTCCGGGAACATCTTTTTCAATTGTCCAAGATTAGCAGCTTTAGGACCACACACTTTTCCGGAGTGTGTTGAATTAATGGTATCGAGGTTTAAGACATGTGGATTATGTAATTCCAGTCTTGCAATAGGTACTGATATCTTTTCTTCACTTCTTTTTTTCTGCTCAAAAAGTTTGCGTTCCTTCTCATCCATTTTAGAGGCAAGCTTCATGATGACGGTTCCTTTGTAGGATACTGCATAGAAAACTTCTTTTCCATTAAAAGCTTTCATGTCATTCATGTTATCCTGCGATACGACCGCATTTGGTATTCCAAGATTTCTGGCTAACAATTGAATATGAGACACCAGATTTCCTTCTGTCACTGTAGCAATGCCTGCTACCGGTTTTAAATTTGAAGGAGGATTTTGAAAGACGTAAATTTTATCCGGTGCGATTTCTACGTTATCAGGTGATCCGGTCACAACCACAAGTTCTCCTACTGTAAATCCCGGATTGAGCCCATGTATAGATGACTGACGATTGATCCCCAGTACATCATTTGACAATCCGGCTTTGAGGGCAAATTCATCGCCCAGGCGGCTCGCTGATTGTCCGAGGAACAATAATACAGATGAACGCACACGGTCATCATAAAATCCAGAAGCCAGAGGTTCAAAGTCGCGATATAGGTCAATCACAGGCATGTAGGTAGCACGCACCATTCCGGTCGCCCACTCAGCGACTTTTCGTGCACTCTCACTATAATTACTCAGATCTTGCATTGTGATCGAATCGCCAGCAACGCGATCAGGTAACTCTGAGTTGATTTGATCCCACTCCCATAATTCGAGGAAGCCAAAAGCAGTAGCAGCTTCTGACAAGCAATCTACCTGTTGAAGTAGATCCACCAGGTATTCAGGTTTCCAACGTGTAAATTCCTGAATAAATAGATTTTCCATGTGATTTGATACATCAATCAATGCAAGCCTTGCACTGCTTTTCAACGTCGTTGTGATATCGCGTCGGAGAATTATTGCGGTCTGGCTGATCAACCGGCACTGGTCGGGCGGGCAATCCATTGTTGAATATCTATTGACGAAATATGTCAGTGCCTTAGCAGATTCACCATCGGAAGGCAATTTCCTGATATACATATCAAAGTCGCGTAATTGAAATGGCTTAAACATCTTTTCCAATCCACAAACCAGGTCATCAAATTTTCTGGCCATGCCTTCATTGATGCTGGCCTTGTTTTTGTCCTGGAAGTCCCAAACTTTTTCACTGTCCCCTGCGTCCGGACTATTGTGAATTTTGATCCGTAATTGCTGAAAAGAAGGAAATGCTTCCGCAATATCTGCGGAGAGTGCCCTCACTCGTTGTGTGTTATTTTCATCGATCGAGTGCGGGATATCTTTTGCACTCTGGCGAATGAGGAAATAGTGCGAACGGAGATTGTCTGAATCTTTCAGGAGCCATTGATAGAAGTCGATTCCCCATTGACTTTCATCTTCATCCTGAATTGCACCCCGGTAATATTGAGCCTTTTGATTTATCCAGCCATTGTCGCTATTGCGTAAATATTGTTCCAGCTGATATTGTTTGAGACGGGATTGTGCATTGGCTGCATCCCAGAAATCTTCTTCAGGAGTCGTGGCCAGAATTTGTCCAAGGAAGATGTGTTCCTTTTCAGCGAGAGCTACTACTTCTTCCTTGTAGCGGGCACGCTGGTTACCTAATTCGTCGGGACACGGGTCCCGGGCTTCGCGGGTAGTACCGTCTTTACAGTACCAGCGGATGTCCTTGTAAGGTCCTCGCTGATCTGTTTTAAATCGGGCGATCATCTTCCGGATAGCGGCGGTGTCGGACGGCTGGGCAAAAGCCTGATATGACAAAAGGAAGGCGAAAACGGTAAGTAGAATTGAAAAATGGCGGATATACATATTCTAATTATTCCTGGTGAATAAGATTTTAGGCGACAATAAAACATGGCGGGAGCGACCCGGTTTTGTGATTGATGAAGATAGTAAAGTAGGAAACAGGGAGGGAGGGGGTTTGTTTATACTGATGCAAAGCACAGCTTTGATGACACTCCAACGTAGGTTAACCTACGCTGAACAGTAGGGAGGGGGATTGTTTATACTGATGCAAAGCACAGCTTTGCTGACACTCCAACGTAGG
>JANMVA010000288.1:0-4508 GCA_031392195.1 Saprospiraceae bacterium
CCTAATCTCAATCCAATACGTTCATGGATCTGGTAGTGGAGCCCTGCTTTGAAGCGAAGGTCATGTCTCCAGTCTTTCTCAGCCTCAAACGCAACACCGACTTTTTCGGATGGCTGGTAAAGAATTCCAATGCGCGCCATTTGTGGGAGATCTATTACCGTGTCATCACCCAGTGGATTATAGATCCATGCCGACATAGACAATTCTGTCATGAGCGGTGCATGAAACGAAATGGAAAAAGATGACGTATAGAGATCATCAAATTCTTCGGCTGAATTGCGGTTGAGATCAAATTGCAAAGCAGCATTGAGCTTTTGAAAAAGTCTGCGGGCATAACTCAACGTGATCCGTTGTTCCGAATAACCTTCGATCCCTCTATGCTGGACTCCTAAAGCAATCTGGTCTTTCCATGGAAGAGGAATATGTGCAGTTGCAGCAATTTCACTGAGATCTTCCAATCCTGTTCGAATAGAAGCACCGGCGCTCCATCCCCCTATCTCACGCTCAGCAAGCAATGCAGGTAAAACGATCCCTGCTTCCGGATTATATGATAAAAGACCAATCTGACCGCCGGATAAATAATCTGTACCTGAAAAAAGATAGGGACCTGACTGTCCTGTGATGCTGGTCTGGAATATCGTGAAGATGAATAAGGTGACGTAAAGTTTCTGCATTGCCTTAATTATAAAAGATACTGCTGTCCGCAAGATAAGGAAACCGAAAAATTCGAAATCTAATTTGAGAAAAAGCTTCAGAGAGGCTATAGGTTGGTAGCTCAGCGAAGCGAGCAACAACGAACAGCCTCCGGTCCGGGAACGCAGTGACTTGAAAACGGGATCTATTTAATATCATCATCTGTACGCTCTACATACCATTTCTCATTCAACGGCCAACGGATATAAGAATCATTGATTTGTTTTTCGAGCCTGATCTCTTCATCCCAATCACCATATAGATTCGCGAATAAATCCAGACCCGTCACGTTTTCAATACTATCGATCGAAACAATAAATTTTTGCAACCGGTCATTTGTATCCATTGTCTGATCAAGCAGAAAGCCGATCACATCAGGTTTCCCGTCATTGAGGGTGAAAACAGCTTTATAGTAAGATTTGGGAACAGCCACTTCATTTTCTCCGATAGAAGTTATGATTTCAGAAAAGACCGGTCCGGTCACCACCAGGATATTTTTATTTTTTCTGGACCAGTCACGTACGTTGTGTTCGAGCTCCAGCCAGATGCCATCATTAAATGATTCCAGCATCGGAGCGATATTGCTCATCAGGAATGTGGCATCCATGGCATTTTTATTCCATGCCATATCTGCAGAAGGGACGAGGTGGCCACGACGATAACCACTCTGCTTGTAATCATGATAATGTGCTGACTGTGTTTCAATGACCGGATCCGGATAAAAATCCTGGTACCGTTCAGTTTTGGGACTGTTCATCATATCGATCGTAAGACGATAGGCAACCCATTCCGGGAGTTCGTATTCTTCAACATAGGATAAGCTAAAATGAGGCTTATGGTAGACGACCCCTTTATTAGCTTCCGGTAAGACCTCAGTGATAGAAGCCTCTTCCTTATTCGTCACCTGTTCAAATTCTTTGACATTGGACCAAAAGAGAAAGATGATACCCAGTAAAAGGAAAAGCGGGACGACGAGCTTTAATATCCCCTTATGATCAGTCTTGCGATGACGTGATTGTCTTCGGATTTCCATGGTGAATGATAAAAGTATCAGAAAATCAAGTAGTAAAGTAGTTTTTCAGTTCATGGACCGGAAGTACCGGAATAAAAAATCCCGCTTCGTGATGTGAAGCGGGATTTTGAGTTGAATTCCTTCTTTGACAAACTCAAATATGAGTCATGAGGAATCAAGGTTACTTACCGGCTCTGCGAACAGATTTAGCAGCTTTATTCACTGTACGGGACGCAGTATTACCTGCTTTTCTCACAGCTCTGTTAGCCGCATTGCCTGCCTTATTGACCGCGCGATTGGCTGCCCTTCCGGCTTTCTTAGCACCTCGATTGATCCCACTACCCAATTTGGATACTGTTTTGTCAGCGGATGCCGCGGTTTTGTTGACAGCTTTTTTAGCAGTGCTCTTAGCATCACCTGCAGCAGCTTTAACATTAGCTGCAGTCTTGTTGGCAGCGCTTTTAGCATTTCCTGCCGTCTTATCCACAGCGCTCTTAGCATTATCTGCAGTTTTGTTAGCAGCCTTTTTAATGGTTTTAGCTGTTTTATTTGCAGCATCTTTCACAGCATTGCCTGTTTTATTGACTGCCTTTTTTACTTGTCGTTCGATACTTTTTGCCATTGTAATTGATTATGAATGTGAGATAATAATTTTGTCAAAACAAATATATATACTTTCAATATATGTTTTGCATTCCAAAAAAAAAGGATGTTCATTCGTTTCATGAATATCCTTTTATATAAAATAGAATTTAACTAAGAATGTTTATAGTAAATTTTATTCAGGAGTAGATGATCAACAATAACCAGTGCGGCCATCGCTTCCACAATAGGGACTGCTCTAGGTACAACACAGGGATCATGCCGTCCCTTACCTTCAATGGTTGTTGTTTCTCCTGCAGATGTCAACGTTTGCTGATCCTTCATGATGGTTGATACGGGTTTGAATGCAACCCGGAAATAAACAGGCATACCATTGGAAATTCCCCCCTGGATACCACCGGAATGATTGGTTTTTGTGACAACGACCTCACCATCTTTTTCAAAGAGATCATTGTGTTCACTTCCTTTTAAGCTGGTCCCTTCGAATCCGGAACCATATTCAAAACCTTTGCAGGCATTGATGTTGAGCATTGCGTGACCCAGGTCAGCTTGAAGTTTATTAAAAACAGGTTCACCCAATCCGGGTGGGCAACCTTCAATGGCACAAGTAATCACTCCGCCAAGCGTATCGCCATCGTTTTTAGTTTTTTCAACGAGTGATTCCATTTGTTTTGCTAATTCCCGCTCAGGACAGCGGACTGGATTTTGCTCGGCAAATGCCCAGTCAAATTTTTCAATCCCTTCCCGATAACTCAGTTCTCCGATTTGTGTGACTGCAGCCCTGATCAATACGCCTTCTTTTTGCAAAATCAATTTGGCGATCGCGCCGGCAGCGACCCAGTTGGCCGTCTCGCGTGCTGACGAACGACCTCCGCCGCGATGATCACGCGTGCCATACTTTTTATGATAGGTGTAATCTGCATGCGATGGCCTAAAGCTTTCTGAAAGATGATCATAATCTGCAGGACGCATATCCTCATTTGGGATGAGTATCAGTATCGGAGCGCCGGTAGATTGCCCATCATAAACTCCTGCCTGGATGGTAATGCGATCGTGTTCTTTTCGCTGGGTTGTTATTGAAGATTGACCGGGACGCCTTCGATCTAACTGTTTTTGGATATAGCTGACATCAATCTCGATTCCGGGAGGGCAACCGTCAATGATCACGCCTAATCCCGGACCATGCGATTCTCCGGCAGTCGTGATCCTGAAAATACGCCCGAAACTATTGCCTGCCATAATAAACTGTCATTGATAGGGTCATGTCGAAAGATATGTGATTCACATCAATTAACGCTTCAAAAACATCCCACTGAGCGGATGGTTAGATGTTTCCGGCGGATAAGCCCTAATTTTGCTCCATCCATGATTCATCTGGCAGAAATCTCCTCTTCAGCCGAAGAGCAAATCGAATTTCATAAGATCCGTGAATTACTTGCATCCTATGCGCGCGGTCCTGAAGGCCGGAATGCATGTCTGCAATTACATCCGGGATCTGATATGTTTGAGATCCGGCAACGGCTTGACGAAGTTTACGAATACAATGAGATCTCCTCGTTGAACAATCGCATTCAGCTAAGTGAGTATCGTGATGTCAATGAGTCCATTGATCATCTTTTGATCGATGGATTTACTTTGCCGCAGGAGGATATCCATGAGATTGGCGTCCAGCTTGAACAAGTACTGATCGTGCACAGGTTTTTTGATAAACCGGATAACAAGCGTGATTATAAATCCCTCGCTGAATGGACTCTTCTTGCTGCTGATCCTGCCAGATTGATCAAACAGATCAGGGCTATCCTGGATCCTAAAGGCGATGTGAAACCGGATGCTTCACCGGAACTTCTTGCGATATCACGTGCGATGGAAGCAGAAGCACTTAAGCTGAACAAAGAGTTTCTAAGATTGATCTCCCGGTATAAAGGTGAAGGCTGGTTAGCTGATACAGTTGAGTCAGTGAGATCTGGCAGAAGAGTACTTGCTGTCCAGGCTGAGCATAAACGAAAAATAAAGGGGATCGTCCACGATGAATCTACCACCGGGCGAACCGTTTTTATCGAACCTGAACTGATCGTTGATATCAATAATAACATCATCGAGTTTGAATGTCGCCATGGTTGAGCGCTACGATAGTCACTGTGTGCTTAATAGCTTTATCATTCCTGACATTGTATCTGATCCGCAGCGGCTACAAATTGAG
>JANMVA010000300.1:0-12544 GCA_031392195.1 Saprospiraceae bacterium
TGGATGCAGACATATTACTGGCGGAAAGAGCCAGGGAATTATACTGGGAAGGCTGGAGAAGGCAGGATTTGATCCGTTTTGGTAAATTCCTCGAAGCATGGCAGGGAAAACCGGCTTCAGGACCGGAAAGACTTTTGTTTCCTATCCCCGCAGCTGCCTTATCTGTCAATCCAAACCTGGAACAAAACCCGGGTTACTAATTTATTTTACTTTTGTTCAAATCGAAGGCAGACCCTTTTAAGAAGGTCTGCCTTCTTTTATTTTATTTAGCCTTCTCTTACAGACGACACCAGTCGGAGAACCTATTCTTTTCATGATCTATGAAAAATATTCTGATCACTTGTTCCCTGATCACACTCTTATCTGCTTGCTCTAAGCATAAGAAGGAATCCAACTTATTCTCTTCAATCCCTTCTTCGCATTCAGGCCTTGTCTTTATCAATGAGGTTACGAATACGGATCAACTGAATATTTTCAATTACAGGAATTTTTATAATGGCGGCGGCGTAGGGATCGGGGATATCAATAATGATGGCCTCGCTGATATTTTTCTGACAGGCAATACTTCTGATAACAAACTATTCCTCAATAAGGGTGATTTAAAATTTGAAGACATTACGTCCAAAACTTCCATCCAACGCAAAGCAAAATGGAGCACCGGAGTCGTCATGGTCGATATCAATGGTGACGGCTGGCTGGATATTTATGTCTGCAATGCCGGATATTTTGAAGGAGTCGATCCGGAAAATGAATTATACATCAATAACCGTGATCTCACATTTACAGAAAAAGCCGCCGAGTATGGACTTAATAATAATGGATACACTACCCATGCAGCTTTTTTTGATTTTGATCTCGATGGAGACCTCGATGCTTATATCTGTAATAACTCATTTATTCCGGTCAACACACTCAATCTGAGTGACCGTCGTGACCTGCCTGCAGATCAATGGCCGGTAAAAGATTTCTTAAAGAAAGGAGGCGACCAGTTTCTTCGAAATGATAATGGCCACTTCACTGATATCACTAAAGAAGCCGGAATCTACAATAGCCTGATCGGATTTGGTCTTGGTGTCACTGTAGGGGATGTCAATCAGGACATGTGGCCCGATCTCTACATCTCGAATGATTTCTATGAACGCGATTATCTATACATCAACAATCGCAATGGGACATTCACTGATGAGATCATGGACCGGACGGAGCATATCAGCCTTTCATCCATGGGTGCAGACATGGCAGATCTTAACAATGATGGCTACCCGGAAATATTTGTCACCGACATGCTACCGGATGATGATTACAGGTTGCGTTCAACATCAACATTTGAAAACTATTCATTGCACCTCATCAAGAAAGAAAGAAATTTTCACAACCAGTTCATGCAGAATACACTTCAGCTAAACCGGGGTGATGGAACGTTTGCAGAAATAGCTCATTACGCTGGTGTATCCGCTTCTGACTGGAGCTGGGGTGCTTTACTTTTTGACATGGACCTGGATGGTCTGAAAGATATTTATGTCTGTAATGGCATCCAACATGATGTCACGGATCAGGATTTCATTGACTTCTTTGCTGATGAGATCATTCAAAAGATGGCACTGACCGGAGAAAAAGAGGAAATCGAAAATGTACTGAATAAGATGCCCTCCACTCCTGTTCCGGATAAAATATTCAGGAACAAAGGCGATTTGAAATTCGAAGATGCATCTGCAACCTGGAGCCCGAATGATGCTTCCTTTTCTAACGGTGCTGCCTATGGTGATCTCGATAATGACGGAGATCTTGACCTCGTCATTAACAATGTCAACAAGGAAGTTTTTTTGTATAAAAACAATCAGCGTGAATCAACGGATCATCATTACCTGTCCGTGAGGCTTGTCAGTGCGTCCCCTAATACAAATGCCATCGGAGCTTCTATTCGTGCCTACGCAGCAAATAAAATTTTTACCTCTGACATCATGCCGTCGAGGGGCTTTCAGTCTTCTGTCGATTATACCGCGATCATCGGATTGGGTGTGATACAAAAAATTGATTCTCTAGAAATATTGTGGCCTGGGTTTAGAAGAACTCTTTTGTTGTCACCGGCCATTGATACACGAATTGTCGTACATGATTCTGCTGCTACTGAATACAAGAACCATATCCGGGAACAAAATGAAACTCCATTGTTGTCTGAAAAACAAAATTCTTTTTTACCACATACCGAAGATGATTTTATTGACTTTTATGGAGAAGGCCTGCTGATGCATAAACTGTCAAATGAAGGACCTGCTTATGCCCGTGGTGATATCAATGGCGATCAGATTGATGATATCATTATTGGTGGCGGCGCGGGACAGGCAACGATGGTTTACCATGGAAGTATCAACGGGTGGACTTTGATGGAAGACACAGGACTTCAAAATGAATCTGATTTTGAAGATATCGTTGCTGTGCTACATGATCTCGACGGGGACAAAGACAATGATCTGGTAATAGGTTCAGGAGGAAATCATCATCTTCCTCAATCGCGTAATCTGCAAGACAGGGTATATCTGAATGATGGTAAGGGACATTTTACACTTTCCCCCAATTCGTTGCCGCCGAATGGTTACAATACATCCGCGATAGGTGTGGATGATATAGATCTCGATGGCGACCCCGATCTCATTATCTGCAGCCGCAATATCCCGGGCAACTATGGACCTCCTCCACCCAGCTACGTATATCAAAATGATGGAAAAGCTATTTTCAAAAATGTCACTGAAGTAGTTGCACCGGAATTCGTTTTTGCCGGAATGCTGACGGATATTATTGTCACAGATATGACCGGCGATAAAAGACCTGAATGGGTCGTCACGAGGGAATGGGGAGCACCCATGATACTCGGATTTGTAGAAAATAAATACGCACCACTGACAACAAACCTGGCAGATTATCCGGGATGGTGGTTTACGGTCGCAGCAGCTGACCTAGATCAGGACGGAGATCAGGATCTGATCTTAGGTAACAGAGGTGAGAATTTTTATTTCTCAGGCCAATCAGCTGATCAGCTCAAATTGTGGATCCATGATTTTGATCAAAACGGAACAGTAGAGAATATTGTGACACGTAATGTGAATGGAAAGGACATTCCTGTCCCGATGAAAAAAGAGCTGACAGTGGAATTGCCTTTGCTGAAAAAAGAAAATCTTAAGCACAAAGATTATGCACGCAGTACGTTACAGGATTTAATTCCTGAAGAAAAACGAAACAAAGCTTTGGTTTTGAATTCTTCTTACCATTCCAGCATCGTCGCGTGGAACAAAGGCAATGGAACATTCGATGTTGAGCGGTTACCGTCAGATGTTCAGTTGTCATGTGTGACAGCCATTGCTGTTGCAGATATGGATCAGGATGGCAAGCCCGATTTAGTATTGGGTGGAAATAATTATGGCATGCTGCCCCAGTTCTCAAGGTTGGATGCCAGCACCGGCCATATTCTTCTCAATCATGGCATCAACCATTGGGAGGTCATGAAACCAAATCTTTCCGGATGGCGTGTTAAAGGGGAAGTAAAATCCATTGACATATTTCCATTCCGGGATTCTGCTTTCTTATTTACGGTACGCAATAATGATAAACCGCTATTATTTTCATTTAAAGAAAAGATTGCTTTTTGATGACCTATCGATCACATATTTTTTCCTGCATTATTCTGTTACTGATATTTCTTCTGAGTTCAGGTTGTCGTAAAAAAACTGATCGGGAGGTAATGCCGGGTTTTAAAATGATATCTGCTGACCAGACAGGTCTTCACTTCAATAATGAACTGGTACCTACTGCAGATCTCAATATTTTCCATTACATGTACTTCTACAATGGCGGAGGGGTAGCAATTGCCGATTTCAACAAGGATAACTTCATGGATATCTATCTGACAGGCAATCAAATATCAAACGCGTTGTATCTCAATAAGGGTGATCTCACGTTTACAGATGTGACAAGTTTATCAAACACTTCAGGCGATGGTGGCTGGTCTACAGGTGTAACGGTCACGGATATCAATAATGACGGCTGGATGGATATCTATGTCAACCAGGTAGGAGATTTTAGTACGTTAAAGGGACATAACAGGCTTTATGTTTGGAAATCGCTGACCAAAGAAGGTGTGCCTGTCTTTGAAGAATCCGCTGCTGCGTATGGACTTGATCTTGTCGGCTTTGGTACACAGGCAGGGTTTTTCGATTATGATAATGATGGTGATCTGGACCTGTTTCAGCTAAACCATTCCGTTCATCACAATGGTACATTCGGACAGCGAAAAGATTTCGAAGGCACTTTTCATCCAACTGCCGGAGACCGCTTATTTAAAAATGAGAATGGAAAATTTACAGATGTCACTTCCACATCAGGAATACTGGGTACAGTAGTCGGATATGGATTGGGCATGGTGTTTTCAGATATCAATATGGATGGATGGACAGACATCTATGTGACGAATGATTTTCATGAAAATGATTATTTGTATATCAACCAGCAGAATGGCACATTCAAAGAATCGATCAACCAGGCCATGCGCCACACAAGCCGTTATTCGATGGGTGTGGATATCTCCGATATCAATAATGATGGTTACAATGAGATCTTCACACTGGACATGCACCCGGATGACCCCTACATCCTGAAATCTACTTTAGGTGAGGATGATTATGGAGCCTTTTTGTTCAAAGTAGGCTATGGCTATAATCATCAGTACGCACGGAATACGCTTCAACTGAATAACAGGAACAATACTTTTAGTGAAATCGGAATCTATGCAGATGTACATGCCAGTGACTGGTCATGGTCTGGTTTGTTCTTTGATTTCGATCACGATGGATATAAAGATATTTTTGTTTCAAACGGGATCCCAAAGCGGATGAATGATATAGACTATGTGAATTTTGCTACCCATGATGAGATCCAGTGGAAGATCAAAATGAATGAGCTGGAGGAATCAGACCTCGTCGTAGAAGAAAAGCTTCCGGAAGTCAGGTTGATGAATAAGTTTTACAGGAATAAGCACAACCTAACCTTCGAGGACATTTCCGGTTCAATTACAAATAATCTTCCCTGCTTTTCAAATGGTGCAGCATACGCAGACTTTGATAATGACGGAGACCTCGATATCGTCGTCAATAATATCCGCGATGAGGTATTTCTCTATGTCAATACCATCAATGAAAAGCCAGGAGATGATCATCATTATCTAAGCCTTAAACTGGAGGGCCCACCAGGAAATCCAATGGCAATAGGCGCCAAACTAATAGCCTACAAAAAAAATGAGACCCTGACTTCAGAACAATTCCCGGTACGAGGATATCTTTCATTTGTTTCACCGGTGCTTCATCTCGGACTTGGTGATGTGCAAACGCTGGACTCGATCAAACTAATATGGCCTGATCATAGTTACCAGAAAATTCCAATGGATTCTATTGATCGTTCTGTTGTATTGAATTATAAAGCAGGTCTTCCAACATATATTTATCATCCTTCCACTAACCATAATCCTCCATACACAGACCTCACTGAAGAAACCGGAATTGATTATATCCATGTGGAAAACGAATTTGTAGAATTCAACAGGGAGCAATTGATCCCGCATATGACTTCCACTGAGGGGCCCGCGCTTGCTGTAGGAGATATCAATAGAGATGGTCTCGAGGATTTCTACATTGGCTCTTCCAAGAGAGAAAAAAGTGCGATTTATCAGCAGACAAGTGAAGGGAAATTTATCAATGTCACAGGTGATGCCATTTTAAATGACAGCGTATTCGAAGATGTTGATGCTGTTTTCGCTGATATTGAAAACGATGGTGACCTGGACCTGGTCGTTGCCAGCGGAGGAAACGAATACACGAATACTTCGATACCGTTGACACAACGGATCTATCGCAATGACGGAAAGGGTCAATTTTCTTCTGATACAACTGCCCTTCCGAGAATCTATATGACTGCAGGTTGTGTGGCAGTGCATGATTTTAATGGAGATGGCTATGTGGATATTTTTTTTGGCGGAAGAGCCGTTCCCTGGAATTATGGAAAAATTCCTGCTTCCTATCTTTTGATGAATGATGGCAATGGAAAATTCTCTGATGTAACATCCAAATATGCACCTGACCTTCATACTGCCGGTATGATCAAAGGAGCATCCTGGAAGGACATGGACCAAAATGGTCAACCTGATCTGGTCCTTGCGGGCGAATGGTGTCCACTTCAGATTTTTTACCAACAGCCTGATCATTCTTTCCGTCCGCATCGCATTGACGGCACCTCCGGTTGGTGGAATTTTATCCAGCCATTTGATTTCGACCAGGATGGTGATATGGATTTTGTAGCGGGCAACCTGGGTTTAAATTCAAAACTAAAAGCATCTGAAAAAAAACCGGTTAAATTGTACGTGGATGATTTTGATCAGAATGGTCAGATCGAACAAATCATGACCTATTACATCGGTGATCAGGAGGTCATCTTTCCTACACATCGTGAAGTCATGAGACAATTGCCTTCATTAAAGAAGAAATTTCTTCAGGCGAAAGATTTTGCCGCCGCTGATCTCAATTCATTGGTCGGAGAAGATCTGGTCAAAAAATCAGATATACTTTCAGCTACGCTCTTCGAAAATTCATACTTCGAAAATGTGAATGAGAGTGATGACTTCAGGCATCATCCCCTTCCGGGAAAGTTACAATATTCATCCTTGCGTGCTTCCAGTCTGATAGATGTAAATGATGATGGCTATACCGATATAATGTTTGCGGGAAACTTTTATGAGAATAACATTGAACTTGGACGGTATGATGCTGATTATGGTTCCATATTGCTCAACTCTCCTGAAGGCATCAAAGAGGGAAAAATCATCGACCTCGCATTCGAAGGACAGGTTCGTAAGATTGCCCTGATCCAAGTCGGCGGAAAGGATTGTTACCTGGTGGCATTTAACAATGGCCCACTGAAGTTGATTAGATTCGGTTCTTAATTAGCACATTATGTTTTTAATATGAAATATCTTCATCCATGATACACGTGCATGGCTAGTGTTACAGCTTCATATACCAATACTGATTCATCGAATCGTATGAGCATTCGTTGGCTGACGATAATGTTTGTAGCTGGCCTTGTTTTCCTTGTGGCATGCGATCGACCTGAGCCTGATACCACATTCGAACTGTTTCAAATTCTTTCAAAAGACCGGACCGGAATTGAATTTAACAATACATTGAAAGAAACGGACAGCCTCAATATTCTTCAATACCTCTATTACTACAATGGCGGAGGTGTGGCTATCGGGGACATCAACAATGACGATCTGCCGGATATTTATTTTTCAGGTAACCAGGTCGATAATAAACTCTATGTCAACCTGGGCAATATGAAATTTAAGGATGTCACCAAAAAAGCAGGTGTTGGCTGTCACGGAACCTGGAATACGGGTGTTTCGATGGTGGATATTAATGCTGACGGATTACTCGATATTTATGTTTGCCAGGTCGAACAGATGGGTTCGAAAAAAGGAAGCAATAAATTATTTATTAATAATGGCAACCTGACGTTTACAGAATCGGCTTCGAAACATGGATTGGATTTCACCGGACTTGCTACTCATGCGGCATTCTTTGATTACGATAGAGACGGTGATCTGGATTGTTACCTGCTCAACCACAGCCTTAAAGATCCGGAACAATTTAAACCTGCAGCTGTGACACGCCAGGTAGCAGATGATGTCTCAGGTGACCGGCTATTGCAAAATCAGAACGGATTTTTTACAGATGTTTCTTCCACAGCTGGTATTTCAAGTTCATCCATCGGATTTGGTTTAGGGATTGACATCGGTGATCTCAACCGGGATGGGTGGCCGGATATTTATATTGGGAATGACTTTCATGAAAATGATTATCTCTATATCAACAACCGGGACGGAACATTTCGTGAAATCATCACATTGGCTACCGGTCACACAAGCAATTTTACGATGGGTGTGGCCATTGCAGATATCAACAATGATACGTGGCCGGATATACTCTCGCTGGATATGAAACCTGAAGATGAAACGACATATAAATTGTCTGGCGGATGGGAGACCTTTAATATCTATCAATTCAAACGTTCATTCGGATATCATCATCAAAGCCCGCGCAATGCTTTGCAGATCAATCAGGGTTTATTCAATGACAATCCGGTATTTTCTGAATTAGCCTGTCAGTTCGGAATTGAAGCTACGGATTGGAGTTGGAGTCCGCTGATTGCTGATTTTGATGCTGACGGCTATAAAGACATTTTTATCTCCAATGGTATTCAGCGACGTCCCAATGACATTGACTTTGTCAATTATTACTCCGGCGCAGAGAATGCCAAAAAGGATCATGGATTAAAATTGATCAACAGGATGCCCTTGGGAGGAGTATCTAATTATATGTGGTCAAATCATCCGGAGACCAAATCATTTGATCGTATTCCGGTTCAGGATATTGGCTCACAGATCACAAATGGAGCTTCCTATAGCGACCTCGACAGGGATGGCGACCTGGATATCATTTGCAATAACCTGAATCACCCTTCCTACATCATTCAAAATAATTCTCCGATTGGGACTTCACTTTCCTTGCGGCTGAAGGATATGACTGAAAATAAATTTGCTGTAGGGGCGCAAATTACGGTTTATCAATTCGGAAAAAAACAATATCAATTTCTCAATGCGCTGGCTGGCTTCCAATCTGCCAAAGAGCTGATTGCACATTTTTCGATCGATGATATGGAAATCGATTCAATTGTCATCCAATGGCCTGATGGTAGTGTGGAGGTGAAGAAAGAAATGTTTCCCGGACATTACGTAATTGAAAAACCAAATGCATCCTCTCCAAGGTCGCCGAATACATCGAGGCAAACTCCGTACACAAGCCTGGTTGTTCATCGGGAAAATCCGTCAGTTGATTTTGAAAATGAAAAATGGCTGCCATTTACTTTATCCACATTCGGCCCGCGGATCGCTGTCGGCAAAAAATATTATTATGTGACAAATGCAGACACAACGGGATCTCTTCATCTGAAATCAAATAATCATGATGTTTCAGATCTGATTCGCGACAGACCTCCCTCATTGAACAGAATGGATGAAAACGATGCAGCTTTTGCAGATTTTAATGGCGACAGGATCGAAGATCTCTATATCGCATTCGGTGGGAATACGCTTCTTTCCGGAAATGGTTTTTACCAGGACCAGCTTTACTTCGGCCATGCTGACGGAACTTTTAGCCTTACCAACGGGAATCTACCTTTAGTAGATCGTAACACCTCCATTGTGCGACCTTGCGATTATGATGAGGATGGGGACATAGATTTATTTGCAGGAACATTGTCAAGACCCGGCAATTACGGCTGGAGTGAGCCCGGTATTATATATGTCAACAATGGGAAAGGAAAATTTTCAATGCAGGAAATGCCTGTCTGGGAAATGATTTTTGATGCACAGTGGAGCGACGTCGATCTCGATGGCCTGCAGGATCTGATACTGGTCGGACATTGGATGCCTATCACGATCCTGTACAACCGGAAAACACATTGGGAGAAATATTCGATACCCGGTTCAGACGGACTTTGGTTTTCATTACATGTCACAGACCTCAACCAGGACAGTATCCCTGACTTTATTGCTGGCAACTTCGGATTGAATCATCAGTTTGACGCGGATCCGGATCATCCGATGATATTGTACATACAGGACTTTGATCTGAACGGTCAGTCAGATCCGATCATGACGTATATGCGGGGAGAAAAAAGATTTCTCTATCCGAATCTTGAATTCTTCCTTCAACAATTGCCGGGTCGTAAGAAAGACTTCATATTCAATAAGAATTTTGCCGGCAAGCAACTGAATGAAATATTTCCACCCCTGCAATTGCAAAAATCCATTCAGCGAAAGTGTAATATACTTTCCAGCGGTGTATTTTTTTCTCAGGCATCGAATCATTCATGGTCATTTCAGGCTTTACCAGAATCACTTCAGCATAGTCCAATATGGAGCATATGCCAATTTGGTGAAAGTTTGTTTGCTTTTGGAGGCAACTTTTACAACATCGATCCGAATTGGGGAAGACAGGATGCCATGTTGCTGACATTTATGAGGTATCAAAAACTCCTGCGGTGGATAGAAGATGGGAGGATCGATAAACATTTTAACCGACGCAGTGAGATCCGTGATATAAAAGTGATCAACAATAAGCTGTACATAGCATCCAACAACGATACCCTGGTGACGATACCCGTCCCGATTTCGAATTAAGTTTTTATAAATTATATTATCGTCAAAACCATCTGACATGAAATTCATTTTCATTTGCTGCCTCTCCTTATTCCTTCAATCTGTGTTGGCACAGGATCCCTGGAAGGTGATTGCAACCTCTATTGATCCCGCTAACTATTACGGCGTCACAGTAGCAAATGGGATGGTTGGAATCGTCTCCTCATCTGATCCATTGAAGGTAAAAGATGTAGTGCTGAATGGTGTGTACGATAACTACCAGCGTGGAAGAGTTTCCAACATTCTCAAAGTCTTTAACCACGTCAATATGCAGATCGATGTGAATGGCATGAGGGTGGAACGAAAACATATCAGCAATTATCAGCAAACATTGGACATGCAGGGAGCAGAGCTCCTGACTACGTTTGATGTGGAAGATAAAATCTCTGTGCGCCACCGGATGATGTCTCTCCGGCATTTACCTTTTACGGCATTGAGCATTATTGAGATCACAGCACTCCAGGATGCAGTGATCTCCCCGATGTCATTGATCGAAGCGCCTGTTCATCTACAGGATGTGCGTAATTATTATGCTGAAGTTGACAGGCCTCATGTATTGATCCCGCTGTTGACATCTGTTGGATTGAGTCCTACAAGGAAGTTTACGATTGCCGCTTCCAATTCTTTCATATTTGATGAGCCGCATGGCACAGAACCGGACATCATCCATGAAGATTGGGATTACAATATGCACCTGATGAAATTCAGGAAATCGCTAAAGAAAGGAGAGACATATCGCTTTGCTGTTGCCTCATCAGTGGTATCATCAGGGCATCATCCAGATCCGCAAAATGAAGCAGAGCGGCTCACCATTTTCGCAGCACTTGAGAAAACAGACCGACTTCTATCCTTCCATCATAACGCCTGGAAGAAGCTATGGAATACAGGAAATGTTTTTGTGGAAGGTGATGCAGCGATAGAAAGAGATATTCGCTTTGCACTTTATCATCTCTATTCTTTTGCACGTGAAGGAACAGCATACAGCCTGTCACCGATGGGATTGTCAGGGCTTGGATATAATGGACATGTATTCTGGGATACTGAATTATGGATGTATCCTCCGTTATTGCTGTTGCAACCTGAAATCGCAAAATCATTATTGGAGTATCGTTTTCAAAGACTGGATGCAGCCAAAGCAAATGCATTTGCACACGGTTACAAAGGAGCTATGTATCCATGGGAATCAGCAGCAGATGGAACAGAAGACACTCCTGTTTGGGCTTTGACCGGTCCTTTTCAACATCACATCACCGGCTGTGTAGCATGGGCTCACTGGAAATATTACCAGGTGACGGGCGATAATACGTGGCTGCGTGAAAAAGGATGGCCGGTGCTGAAAGAATCGGCAGACTTCTGGACTTCGCGTGTAGAAAGAAATGGTCCTCGCGCATACGATATCAGGAATGTCATCGGTGCAAATGAATGGCTCGAGAATATTGACAACAATGCGTTTACGAATGGCATGGCAATCACGGCGCTTCGATATGCACATCAGGCTGCACAGAAATTAGGGATTACACCTGACCCTGATTGGATACATGTGGCTGACAACATCCCCATTCTTGAATTTCCGGATGGTACCACCAAAGAAAATGCGACATATACAGGAGTTGAGATCAAGCAGGCTGATGCCGTTCTACTCTCCTATCCTCTTGAAATCGTAACCGGTCCAACTGAAATCAAAAAAGATCTTGACTACTACACGCCACGCACTTCGACAAGTGGTCCCGCAATGGGCAGTGCGATCTCCTCAATCCTATATAACAGGTTAGGCAGGGTAAAAGAAGCAGCAGAAATCTTTTCCAAAAGTTATAAACCGAATGAAGTGCCGCCATTCGGTGTGATCTCCGAAACAGCAGGTGGAACGAATCCTTATTTCGCCACCGGTGCAGGTGGCATGTTACAGGCCGTCCTTGCGGGATTCGGCGGATTGTCTATTACCGACACCGGTATTGTACAATTGAAATCCTCACTTCCTCCGGGATGGAAAAAACTGCGGATCGTTGGTGTAGGGATTCATGATCAGGAATTCACTGTAAAAGAATAATCTGCGGTCACTTCGACTTACGCTCAGTGACCCGCGGATTCTTACATGGAAACAAAATCAATCCTCCTGATACAAACCCGTTGGTCGTTGAGCCCCTATAGCTATGGGGAGCGAAACGACACTGTTGTCCTCTTCTATTCTGTCGGTCGTGGAGTCCCTATAGCTATCGGGATCGAAACGACCCCCGCATACACAGG
>JANMVA010000354.1:0-15894 GCA_031392195.1 Saprospiraceae bacterium
GCCCAGTATGTAACTGCATCTGTAGTGCCGCCGCGTCCGTCATTGGATCCGCCCACCAGTTCAGAGGCAGTTGCAGCATGAAATGCATAAGGAACTGACAGCATCTTGCTGCTGGAGATGGTAACAAAATCAGTTTCATCATCTGTCTGAATGGCAACTTCCATCCAGATATCATTAGTGCTCCAGGGAATGTCTTTAAACTCGCCCGTGTATTTTATCCCTTCTCCAATCGTCAGGGAGAATAAACCGAGCTGGTTAGTGATCACCTTGTGTATTTCACCATAGGCGACTTTTTTCTGATCGATATTGCTATACAGGCTGATCTTCAGTTGAAGGTCTCTCTCTGCAAATATCTGTCCTTTTTCATCCCGGGCTACAGCCTGGTACTTCATACCTAATGGAATGTGCTGTGTATAACCAACCTGTAGAAGGCAACACAGGAAAATAATGATGGTGAGAATTGATTTCATGATGTTGTGTTTTATTTTGATTGATTTAATTGATTTTAGAAATTTTAAATGATCGGGCAAGGCTGCCATCTGTAGCGATCACTTGCAGGACATAAAGTCCCTGTGCAAAGTGTCCCAGTTCAAGTTGTACGTGTCCATTCTGTATCATCAGCTTCTGCTGGAGCAATACGGTGCCATCGATATGATGCAGTCGTATCTGAATCGTTTTTTCGGCGTCCAGATCAAGCCCGATATCCAACCCGGATGAAAACGGATTAGGAGCTACAGTGACCTGTGCGCTATGCGAAGCTGATGGCAGGATCTCATCTTTTGCCAGAATGGATTCGATGAGGATCACCGGCTGATGAAAGCCTTCTGTATAGATCTGCGCATGACCGTAATAGGTCTCCACGGATTGTTCTCCAATGGTCCAGTCCAGTTGAATAGCGGATACACGATCCGTTCCGCCTCCTGCAGAAATAATGCTGGGTGTGACTTGTTGGGCTATGACCGGAAAAGTGATAGCAGAACTAATCAATAATAAAATGATGCTCTTCTTCATAACTTTTGTTTTTGATGAAAAAATATTCGTTGTCATGATCGTAAATGATTCTATAAAAGTCCTGTTGCTTTCTTCATGCAAAAAGGGATGTTCGCACACCTTCATGTTGAAAGCATGTCGAAGTTATTCTCTAATCAGACTAAAGCTTGTGATACTTAGTAAGCGGTATGAGGCCGTTACGCGATGGTCAGGATGTGAATGATGCCCACATTTAATTTGTCTGCGTTATTAACGAACGGCAATAATGGTACCCGGGGGGCTATTTCAAATAAATCACTTTACCTTTCATAACGTGCCGATGCCCGACGATCAATTGGTATGAATAGATACCGGGAGGATTCGATTTCGGATCCCAGGATATTTCATGTTTCCCTTTAGCCAGGGATCCATCAAATAAACGGTCAATTTGTTGACCATTAATATTATAGATATCCAGCGTAACCTTATCGGATGGGACTAATTCAAGCGTAATATTTATGCTTTCAGTAAACGGATTTGGATAGACAAGGATATCTGATTTTTCCTTTGTTTCTTCTGTTGCTGTATTGCAATCCTGTACGGTCCCCGGTAATTCTTCGATCGTGTACAAACTGACATCATCTATTACCAGCTCAGTGCATATATCACAGGTATGGCCCCAATTCGTGAATTTAATTTGATGGCTCGTGGCATTGGCATCAAATACAATTAGGTATCTGGTTCCTGTCAGTGGGCCTGGCTCGCCTGTCGGATTGCACGTTAAAAATGTCTTTCCGAAGCCAACATCAACAGCAAAAACTGCACGACCGGAAAGCAGTCCGGATAAGGGTTCCCCACCGGCCCAAAATTCTAACACATACGTTTGTCCGATCATCAAGCCGGAAACAGTTTGCGCTATACTAACACCCATCGAGCCGCCATAGCCAGGATTACTTCTCGGGTAGCCCGTTGGAATTCCTGTAACAGCACATGAGTTGATAGTATAGCATGATGAGTCACCCCATTGTTCAGAGCATGCAAAGGCATTGCCATTGCCGAAGTATGCTGCATTGTGACCTTCCGGTATAAAGGACTTGGTACTGTCAAAAACACTGGGATAGGATTGGGCATCACCGTCTGTACATATCCAATTCGAAAGATCACAATTATATAATGATGAATTCGGACAAAAAACATCCTGGAACCAACCAGGTGTGCAGGTTGTATTTTCAAAACCTCCATTCAAAATGAGGCTTGTAACACCTGTGTTGATTGGTTCATTCTGTTCAAAGCAATGAATGCAATTTAATTGACATGTTACTAAAGGGATATTCGTCAATAGAAGTAACAGAAGAAGGCACACATTTTTCATAACCTGATGATTAAAATGGTGAATGTTAATTTTATGGCCGGGATGAATTGCATCCTCTCTGACGATAAATTTTATTCCAGGTAAATCATCTTGCCCGTAGTGACATGGCGATTCCCAAATATCAGTTGATAATAATAGATGCCGGGAGGATTTGAATCCGGGATCCATCCTGTAAGATGTGCGCCGGCAGGTAAAGAGCCATCAATCAATGTTTTTATTCTACGTCCATCCAGATCGTAAATTTCGAGATCTACTTCACCGGGGTGAGTAAGTTCAAACGAGATATGGACCTTCTCATTAAAAGGATTGGGGTTCGCTTTTATGGCATGCGCCAAATCTGATGGATCATGCAATGCAGTAATGGTTCCCAGTCCATCTGAAAATTGAGATGTATTTCCAATGGCATCAGTGGCAGTCGCTACAATGCTATCGCAAATACATGATGAAATTTGTATAGAGAAAAATCCACTTGCGTCCACCGGCCCTGATCCTAACCATTCTATTCCTTCCAATCGATTACCCTGGTTGACATCCCCGGCGTAAAGATCGATGATAGCTCCTGCCAGTGAATGTGTTCCAATCACAATAGCCGTGCTTCCATCATCGGTATAACTTTCAAAAACCGGGGGCTGAATTCCGCCCTGACCTGAAATGATCCGGATACCGTACGAAGTATTATCGAGAAAATAATTATCGCGTATCGTATTCCGTTGCGGATTCCCATTACTGGGTGCGAACACTACACCAATTTGTCCATTGTACGAAATTTCATTTGGCTCGTTGTTTGTTGTCAGTGAAGAACCAACAACATTATCATTTGCGGTCCCCGTAAACGCAATACCGGCATTTCCATTCTGTTGAATGGTATTACCGCTTATCAAATTGTGCTGTGTAATGAGTTCGGGCACATTGATCCCGGATACTAAGATTCCATTATTGGTATTGAATTTGATCAGATTGTGATGAACGGCGCAGGTATCTGTACCGGGACCCAATGTAATACCATCGCGGTTTGGAATGGATATCGTACCGGATATATCTGTACCTATATTGTTTTGTCTGATTGAACAACTGCTTGCATCTAATCCAAATAAAATACCGGACTCCGTATTTCCCGAGATTACATTCATTCCCTCAGGTGTGTCATTTCCAATAAATACATTCGGGCCGATATTATCAATACCTACCCTGTTAGCTACAGCATGTGTTCCGGCGGAATCTGTGCCAATCTTATTTCCATAGATAAGAGTTGATCCATCAAGCGTATAAATCCCAACCCCAATTTCGTTTCCTGAAATAATATTTCCTTCTTCCTGATCTCCACCAATCAGGTTACTGCTACCGGTAATAAAAATGCCATATTTGTTGCCTATAGGCGTATTGTCATAAGCAATTCCAATCCTGTTGCCTTTAATCGAGTTACCATTGCCAGTGATTAAAATTCCATTTTGGCTGAAATGATGGAAGTAATTCGAATGCACAGGGTCCTGGCTGGATCCAATTAAATTGTTTTCACCTTCCACAACAATGCCTATTAAACCATTAGCAAATCCCAGCCCGGTAACCGTGATGGAATTCCCTAAAGTCAATAAGGCTGAACTGTTAAAATTGCTACCATAAAAGATCACTTTTTGCTGAACACCCTGGATCACGGAATTATCAGGTGGCGCAAAAGGACCCAACATATCGTCCACCACAAGATTTCCGGATAACGAAGCTAAAAATGAGACAAAAGCGCTTTGCCCAATATTAGAAGCTTCATCGATAGCTGCTCGAAAAGTGCACCTTCCAAGGGAGTCTTCACAAATACCATCCACGCTTTCATCAAAGAACGGGGTCGCTTGCTTATCATGGGGATACGCAAATTCATCATCTGCTAGTGAATTGACCACGCTGGACATTTGAGATGAAATCTCAGTCACATAGGCAATGAAGAGCAGGCTTACCAGCAGGATTAGGTGGTTTTTCATTTGGGCAGGGTTTTAAGATAAAAGAAACAATAATCAATTATTCAAACCTGATGGTCCCGGCAATGAAAAACAGGACCAACACTTAGGTGTCCCCACTTTCTATAAAAATAACATCATTCTTTTGAATATTCTTGTTTTCCGCAGGTCCTTTCAGGCAGGGATTTCTTCGATGACTGATTCTCCTTCACTGTCACCACCATAAGTCCATCTCCATTTTTCATGCAATCGGATGCGCCTATCTTCTAATATTTCAGGCTTGCTGTGACAATAGCCGCTTCTCAAATGACCATGAACATCGATATGGTGATATACAAACTCAAGCGAATTATCATCATGTACGATGCCGATCATTTGCCCTGACAAAATCTCACCACCGGAGTAACGGGCAGTCAGTTGATTTCCCTGCTGGAAATATTCAAATATCGTTTCTCCACTCACTTGCCCGGTTGTGGAATTCGCTACGCCAGCGAATTTTCGATTGTTGTAATTGATCAGCATGTGGTAAAATTACTTTGGAATCTTGTTTTTATTTAAAACAGTGCAAACAGAGTTGTTGCCTCAGAAATAATGCTCCATCTGCCCCTAAATCCCCTAAAGGGACTTAAAACTGATGATTACACCAGGGCAAGGATTCTATTAAGTCCCCTTTAGGGGATTTAGGGGCAGGTGATACATTGCGATGAGTGAGAGTCAGATTTAAATTTCGGGATACGAATATTGTTTCCGGAAAAAGACGAGGATTGTTTTTTAAAATTGAGGTTTTACATTTACCTCTAATTAAATCAAATGCCCACCAACCCGATCCTCATCAGAAATATAAGCCACCTTACGGATGCGCGATACTTTGCTGCCATGGGTGTGGACTGGATGAGCATGGTGCTGTCTGATGACCAGGCCTCGTTTTCGAAATGGCATACATTGCGTGACTGGATATCCGGTGTACAATTGGCAGCCGAAATCCCGGATGCAGATGAGACATTGATGGCCAAAACTATAATCGATGTGAAACCCGAAGGTATTATACTTGATAACCTGGACCAGGTGCACCTGACAGGGGGGTTGAAGGTTTTTCTTTTAGCGGATGGTGATGCAAGTCAAAAAGAAAATGCATTGTACACACAGATTATACAATACTCTGATGTTGAAATAGAAAATCTCCTGCAGCTCAATCCTCAGCTTGTTTTCCTCGAAGCAAACTGGACGAATGATATGATCATGGAATTGAAAGGCAAAAATTACCGTGGTGGATTTTGCTTTGCCGGTGAAAGTGAAACGGCTGTTGGAGTGCGGGACTACTCTGAAATGGATGAGATTATCGGGTTAATTAGAAATTAACCTTTGGCAGCTGGAGAAAACTCCTGCTGAAAGTATTATGCATGTGGCAGGTGGAGAAAACTCGGCTATTGCGTGACCCGGATCTGGTCTTCCCGCTCAACGATAATTTCCGGACCGCTGTTAAACATCACCACATCACCAATCACACATACTTGTTTGCCCTTCAAAAATTCCGCAGGATTGTAACTGAAATTGGCCAGGTCCTCCTGATAGATCACGACCGTAAATAAGTGGTTGGGGAAGCCATATCCGAAATTGAGAATCGTGGTCTTTTCTTTTCCCATCGTGACAAATGTGTCAGACACTTTCTGACAGACCTGGATGATCTTGCCTTCATAATACTTGAGGCTGTCAGCAGAAACTGTTTTCTGGCTATATCCAATAACCGTGATCATTAGAAATAAGCCAGTAACGATAAATCCTTTCATGTCAGTGCTTGTGTGAGGGGTGGCGAATGTACATATTAAAGCTAAACGGGGCCAGATTGTTCTGCCTTAATTGCTACACCTTAACGGTTGACCAGAGATTGTCATGTGACCTGGCGGCCAATTAACGTTGCGTTCACTTCGGATTTACTACGAAACTTTATGTGGAAAACCCTTCAAACCCCTTGACAGACAACAGGTTATTTCAGTGTGGCACACTTAGGTGTGCCACACCTAAGTGTGCCACACCGGATTGCTCTTCCATTCTGGTGACTATTCGGCAGAGTGCCGAAATCAAGTCCTTCTTCTTTTCCGTTTGTTTTTTGGGAAGGGCACTTCAACGGGGACCGGGGCATCCGTTGTGATCCGTGGCATTATGACACCTCCTTCTTCGCAATCTCCAAGGAGGGCTCTGAAGTACGAACCATTTTCTTGCGTTGCCTGAAATCCTTCCTTCAATACAACTGCGTGCGCAGCTTTATAAATAACCTGCACTCCAAAACTATTGTCTACCGGCACATTGGAGATGATCGAATCGGATGCCTGGAAAAAATAACTATGGTCATCGTTCTGTAAGGAATAAGATATGTTGATGACATTTTCACACGAAGAAAAAAGATCCGCGATCCAGATTCCACGCCCATGTGTGCTCGCCACGATCCTGCCATCGGCGTGATTAATTTCCAGATCAGAAATTTCTACAATGGGCAATCCGTTGCTGAATGGAATCCAATCACCTAGTGAGGCATCTCTGTAGAAAATCCCGATATCCGTTCCGAGATATACAGCATAGTTTGATGATCCTTGCGTATTCTGCAAGACAATCGTGTTCATTGTAGTGTTGGGAAGCGTACCTGACATATTCGTCCATGTTGTCCCGGCATCTAATGAACGAAACACCTTTATTCCATCAACATATCCTGCTACAGTGATCCACACTTCCTGGTCATCATCCGGATGTGTGCACAATGCTGAAATCACCAAAAACGTATCCGGAAAAGTGTTTGATGTATGCAATGGTGTCCATGTCGTCCCCTGGTCAGAAGAAGTCCAAAGGTGAAATGTGTTAACATCTTCCGTTATTTTATATAGATCACCTGCATACAGACGTTGTCCATTGGCTGTGGCAACATGCAGGATTCTTCTTCCTGAAACCGTATCAGGAATCGGATCAAATGTAGCGCCCCGATCAAATGAGCGATAGATCGGCTTATAACCAATGTAAATATTATCTGCATCCGAAGGATCCCATCCTATTGCCGTCACCCAGGAAGCCTTCACTGCATCCGGCAAGCTCGACCTATGGATGAGAGAGTCTTCACTATTACCCAGGTCCGATGACAACCAAAAATCACCATCCTGTGAACTGTAGATCATGAGTGAATCATTGGAAGGATGTATGGCGCAATCCATACCATCACCGCCATGAATTTTGTCCATGTCCTGAGAGGCATTTTCGTGATTACGATGCGTACCATTGTCCTGGGCTCCGGCAATCACCACTTCCGGATTTTGCTGACTGACAGCTAACTTATAATATTGAGTAATGGCACAATACTCTGCCATAAAAATCCAGTTCTCACCAAAATCATCACTATAATATAATCCACCATCATTAGCAGAATACAACCGGTTATTTAAAGGGTTTACTTTTAGATCATGGATATCAGCATGTGTTCCATCAAGTTTTGCAAATGAAGATCCTGCATTTGTAGTTTTCCAATGTCTCACAGCACCAACAAGAACCTGGTTTATATTTTGAGGATTACAGATCATCGCAAGATCATAATTCGGTTGGTAGTCTACAATGTTGGGTGTATCGATCACAAAATCAAACGACAGGCCAGCATCTGTAGATTGGAAAAAACCCCTGCAACTGGTTGAATCATCGGAGTCGGGTGATGCAGCCAGGTACATGACATCCGGATCCAGGTCACAAATAGCCAATGACATCCTTCCATCATCACCATCTAATAAGGGTATGGCTATGCTATCCCAGGTGATGCCAACAGTTGTGGACCGGAAGACATATTCATCAGAGACAGCAAAAATGACCGATGGCTGATCAGGTTTAAAATGCAATTCGAACACTTTGGAATTTAGTACCTGCGTCCAGTCTTGTCCTGCATCAACGCTCAGGAATATACCAGTACTTGTTGCAGCTAATAGTATTTCAGGTAAAACCGGATGTTGAACTAAATCGTATGGCCAAACCTCATCATCTTCCTCAAAAATTAATCCGGTCGGTTGCCACGTGTATCCACCATTGACAGATTTCAAAATGCCGGTAGAAGATTTGCGCAAAAAATAACCCCGCGCACCACCACAGCACCCGTCTCCATCACCCGTCAGGATATAGATCAGATCCGGATCTGTATGATCAACAACTATTCCTGAAATATTATTGACGGGAAGACTTTCTGTCAGAGGCGCCCAATCAATACCATGATTATTCGTATACTGGACTCCGCCACCGGCAGTCCCGAGATATATGATGTCGGGGTCAGAAGGATGAAATGCAATCCTGTTGACCCTGCCGATGCCGGGATTTTCTTCAATGAGAAATGGGCCAAAAAATTCCCAGTCACCTGAGTAGGTACGCTGCGGACCTCTTTGCAATTGGGCTTTATGTTTTTCCCAGGTACTCCATTTGAGATGCTCAGCACTTACAATTTCACCTTTGGAACCCAGCCTTGTTTGCAAGTAATATTCAGCGCGTTTCCAGTGCTTATATTTTGCATCACGCGATCCGGGTTCTTTATACAGCTCCTCCATCTCCTGCTGAATGCTGTAGAAATTCTTTTGAACGGGCTGGGCTGATGCTAATGTGGGCCAAACAAAAATCAAGGCAGTCAAAAATAAAAGTTGGGCCATGACTGCTTATTTATTTTCCATTGCATGGATCCTCGCTTCGAGCTGAAGAACATATAGTGTCAGTTCCTCAACTTTTTCCAAAAGACGTTTTTGCATATCGCCGATTTTGAAACCATTCTCTGCAACTTCGGTAGCAGAAGGAATTCCTGGTAAGTGTTGATGACCTTTGAGATAGGATCGAAGTTGTTGAAAATCCATCAGCGAATAATCTCGATCAAAAACATAATCCGGCCAATCATCAGATGCCTGTACCAAAACCTCTTCGCAAACGATCTCTCCATTGACACTCATTTGATAACCGGGTTTGCCTAAATCTGTATTGACGAGCAGCTCCTTATCTACGATGACACTGCCTGAAGGAGGAATGCGTAATGCATTATCTCCATAAGCGCTTATGATGAGCGCATCACCAAATTCATTTTTAATATGAAGTGTAGCATCAGGCGTATTGGTTCCTATTCCAACCCTGGTCAGCAAACTGGATTCATCTCCGAGGATAACAGAATTATCCTGAGCAATAGTTGCTCCATAGCCAACCGCTGTTGCCTTTCTCGGAGTTGGAATAAAAGTGGCGCCTGTGTTAGAGCCCAGATAGGTATTATGATCCCCATAGGCTATGATATTATTTCCAAGCAGAACGTTGTGATCATCATTGATAGTTTGACCCGACTGATTCCCAATGATCACATTGGAAAATCCTGTTGCTGCAAAACCGGCCTGTGCACCGATTGCGATATTATTACTGAAGGTTGTAGAGCCGCCCACACTACTTCCAAGCGCATCTTCACCAATAGCAATATTCCTGCTTCCATTATCATTGAAATCCCCTGCACCTGGTCCGATCGCAATGTTCGAAACTCCATCAATGTTTTGTTCTCCTGCCGTATTGCCGATAAATACATTTTCATTTCCACTTTCATTATTTCTTCCTGCAGATGGTCCGATGATGACATTGTAATCACCTTCCGTGTTGAATTCTCCTGCATTGACCCCGATCATCGTGTTATAGGACCCGGTGGTATTCTCCTGGCCGGCATCTCTTCCGACGAATGTGTTTTGAGCACCTGTCGTATTATTCGTACCTGCCAGATATCCTAAAAATGTATTGCTTGTACCTGTTGTATTATCCATGCCTGCCTTAAACCCCAGCGCAACATTCTCATTGCCTGTGGTCGAGTAGAGGGAAGAATCTCCTATAGCCAGGTTCCGGTTGCCATTCATATTGAGACGAAGTGCATGATACCCCACCGCAATATTTGAGGATGCAACTATGGTGTTGAGCCCTGCATTCGCTCCGATGAAAATATTCCGGAAGCCATTGGTCATGCTATAACCCGCACGATAACCAAACAAAACATTCTCGGTCATCCCATTCGCCACCTGGGCTGCTTCGTAACCAACGATGGTATTACCATTGCCCATGTCACGATTGCTGAGATTGGTGCCGGCTGCTTCTCCCCCAAGGATGGTATTGTACAGTCCAGTTCGGTTTGCAAGTCCTGCTTCATAGCCGAGAAATGTATTTCGATTCGCTTCATTGTTATAGCCCGCACTGAACCCAATACAGGTATTTTCAAATGACACTTCGTTGTTATGACCGGAATTATATCCTATGAAAGTGTTACGATATCCTGTTGTATTCTGGACACCAGCTTCCGTACCTAAAAATGTATTGCTATGTCCTGTCGAATTGACATAGCCTGACCGATAACCCAGAAAAGAATTGAAACCACCCACATTGTTGGCCCCTGATTCAGCTCCAATAAATACGTTTCTGTTTTGACCTGCATTATCTTCTCCTGCACGATACCCAACAAAAACATTGCTTTGTCCGGTAGTATTAAACTGTCCTGCGTGTGGACCCAGGATTGTGTTCCATCCGGAAAAAGAATTCACTCCCGCCAGGCGTCCAATAATCAGGCCGAGGTCGGGTCCTATGTCAAGTCTTGTAGCACCTTGTGTGCTTTCATCCAATACCATGGCTTCAACACCACCTATGTCGAACCGTATAATGTCCTCATCAGGACTTTGTTCCACCTGCACTTTTGTGTCATTATCCGCATCACGCAATCCATGAAAATTGTCTGTCAGCTCAACCCAAATCGATGCTGTGCGAAACCAAAAACTTGCTGTCGTATTGTCAAAAACAAGTAGTCCCGTAGCAGGGGCAGCGATCCCGGTACGTTGTGCAGTGGTCATCCGCGGGATCAGCACTCCTTTGGTCGTGGATTGAATATCCAGCATCGCACTGGCATGAGGTATGACTCCGGACTCCGTGACAGATACACCTTGTGCAGGTAAAAAATGATGCAAGGAGAATATGATCAGAGTAAGCAGGATGTGTTTCATTTTGCCTGAGAATTTGTGAGCGCCGACGTGCATGATCCTTGCGGATGAGATATAGATCAGCTGAAAATATCCTTACTAAGTTATTCGTATCGAATTGTTGCCAGTGTTTTGGATATATTAAAAAGTGTAAAAAAGGATAAAACACGAGGTGCCTTTTTTTGCTTTAAATTGAATACTTTACATCAACCATTAAAAAGCTGAGCTGCTCTCATGGCACATGAACCCAAACTACTCCTGGTCGATGATGACATGACACTGAGTCCATTGGTCAAAGAATACCTGGATGCGAAAGGGATGCAGTGCACACTTTGTCATCATGCCTTTGACGCGTTGAAATTGTTACGTCAGCATCATTTTGATCTCTGCCTGCTTGACGTCCAGATGCCAATGAAAAACGGATTTGATCTTGCCCGCGAGATCGTGGCATTCAAACCTGAAACTCCATTCTTGTTTCTGACCGGAGTATCAGCAAAGGAAGACAGGATCAGGGGTTTCGAATATGGAGCTGAAGATTATATTGTCAAACCATTCAGCATGCAGGAATTGGCATTGCGCATTACGGCGATTTTAAGACGTACCACACTGCGTCAATCAGAGTCATCTTCACAAACACATTTTTCTTTCAGTACATTTTTGTTTCATCCGGAAACACGTGAGTTGGTCAAAGGGGATACTGTCCAGCGATTGAGTGAAATGGAAGCTCAATTACTATCCTTGTTTTTAAAAGCTCCGGATGGAATTGTGTTGCGCGATATCGCTTTGAAACAACTTTGGAAGGATGAACATTTGTTCAGGGACAGAAGCCTTAATGTTTTTGTCAGCCGTTTACGTCATTATTTGAAAACCGATCCCGCAATTGAAATTCTGAATATTCACGGCTCCGGATATCGCATGATCATCAGATGATATGTGTGCCACACCGGATGGCCTTGGCGGTCAATAACATTTTGACCTTATCGCTTATTCGCAGGATCCGGATTCCCGGCGACCGGTATTTCGATTCCACCTGCACCACAAGGATGAAGCAATCCCTGAAACGTTGCTTTCCGTTTAGCGGTTGCACGAAAGCCCTCGGTTAGATAGATTTCACCTTCACTTTTATACACGACCCTGGATCCATATCCGTCTACGAGGGCCGTTGAAAAAATTTGTTGAGATGCATGATGGGTAAACGAAAGCCCGACGGGTTGATTAAGCGGATTGAGTGAGATCGTGGGTTGACATGATGTGTAGAGTTCACTTTCCCACAGACCCCGTCCATAAGTTGAAGCTCTCAGCAATCCTCCATTGTAATCAATATCCAGATCAGTCACTTCTACCCTGGGAAGCTGATTGGAAAAATAAATCCAGTCACCGAGGTTATCGTTTCTGTAAAAAACCCCAATGTCTGTTCCGATATACACGGCACCAGAAGGACTGTCATTATTGTCTTCATAGGCAATGGTATTGATGGGTACATTGGGAAGGCTGCCGGTCATATTGGTCCATGTGTCACCTGCATCTGTAGATTTGAAAACCTTATTTGCGGCATCAAATCTTCCGCATGTAATCCAGACCTCTGGCGAGTAATCGGGATTTTGAATAGCAGCACTCACCAGTGAGGTTTCCGGAAATCCAGGATTACCATCAATCCGTTCCCATGTAGCACCAGAATTTTCTGTCCTGTACATTTCAAAAACCAAATTTGCGTTGTCGCAATCCCTGCAATCGCCGGCGAATAAACGGCCCGGATAACTGGAATTGCTGATCAATATGCGGTGCCCTGAAATCGTATCGTGGGAGGTTTCAAAAAATGTAGCTCCCTGATCGGTGCTTTTGTAGATCGGTTTGTATCCGACATAAATGACATCGTCATCCCAGGCATCCACGGTGAATGGAATGGTCCAGGCTGTAAGGGTGCCCGTATCAACATCAGGTAAGATCTCATTGAATGTTAATCCTGTATCGATTGAAATAAGAACCTTTCCAAATTGCGAACTGGTAAGTGCTAATGCAGGATTTAATGGATGGAAAATTGATTCCATTCCATCATCATAGATCACCCGGTCAAATTCTGTCTCTATTTCATTTCGAAGGTGCACGCCATTGTCTTGCGCGCCGGCTAAAATATAATCAGTGAAAAACGGACTGGTCGCGATTTTATAAAATTGAGTTGTACCAAGTGTTCCGGATCTGAATTCAAACGTTTCTCCAAAATCAGTACTCATGTATACGCCACCATCACAACCAAGGTATAGCGTATTATCCAGTGGATTGATCTGCAACGCATGGATGTCCGCATGATAAGCAGAATTGATGCCCCCGTCATGTGTCCATGTGGTACCGAAATCCGTCGATTGCCAGATACCTACCGTACCCACCATAACCTGGCTGGCAATGAGCGGATGACATTCCATCGCTAAATCATATGATGCCTGGCTGTCAAATTCTAATGGGTCACTTGATTGCAAAATGTTCGGACGAGTGGTGATCAGCACAAAGTTCGATCCGCTGTCAAGAGACAACCAAAAACCTCTGTGATCGGGGATGGTATCACTTGCCATGAGTGTATCGATAGGGGAAGCAAGCAGATAGACCAGATCCGGATTGGTCACACATGTTGTGATTGTCATGCGACCATTATTCCCTGCAACATTTGGAATGAGTGTAGAGTCTATCCATGACGAACCACCATCGTCGGAGACAAAAACAAAACTGTTATTGACAATATAAATTCTATCGGGATCGGTTGGTTTGAACTCAAGCTCATAAATGATATTGCTCTTGATGATCGTCCAGTGATCTCCACCATCCATTGTCCGGAAAAGTCCCAAACTGGTACATGCATACAATGTGAGGTGATCCTGGGGGTGCATGTACAAATTGTAAGTTGCCACGGCAGTGTTCTCATTGAATTTTAGACCGGTGGGTTGCCAGAGAATTCCTCCATCATTCGATTTCAATACACCTATCGATGATCGCGTGAATTCGTTGTAAGTGAAAGCAGAGCTCGCTGCCCCATCTCCATCCCCGCTGAGCAGATACAACACATCCGGATCGGTAAAATCAACGGCCACACCTGTAGTGCTCATGACCGGAATACCATCCGTCAGTGGCTCCCAGTGAAGCCCTTTGTCTAATGTCTTCCACAATCCACCTCCTGCCGTTGCTACAAAGATGATGTTGGGATCTGTTGGGTGAAAAGCAAAACGATTTGCTCTGCCCTGCCCCATGATACCGGGATCGGTGAGGGGTACAGAAGAGTCCGGCCCCAGGTAGTCCCAGCTTCCATTGTGAGCAAAGGCCCGCTGAGATGTCATCGCAGGTGAATGAATATAATCGTTGTAAGCCCTGTAATTCATCGCGGATGCATTCACGATCTGGCCATTTCGACCGAGACGGTTTAGCGTGTATTCTTCTATCCGCTTGTATTGCTTGTATCCTGATTTTGTTTTTTTAAAATGTCTGTTCGCCATCATTGTGACATCACTCATCATGACCGGTGACGGATGTTCTGTCTGATAAGTGACCTCATTTGAATCAATAGAATAAATCCCCGGCTGTGCAATCGTATTTCCGGATAGAATAAACAAGACGATGATGACAAATAAAACGGTGGCAACATGTGAGTTCATGACAATGCACATTTAATATATCATACCTAAAGTATTATCCATCGGGCTCAGCTTATATTTTGGATGTATTAAAAAGTTTAAAAATGGATAAACCCGTAGAAAACCGAACCCGCAATTTAAATCCTGAATATTCACGACTCCGGTTACCGCAAGATCATCAGAGGATCTGATGGATCTCCTCCACGATGATGTTTAATTGTAGTTCCAGTTGAGTGATCAATTGTCCAATGTGGGTGGGATCAGGCAAAAGAGCAGAGGTGCATTGTTCCAGCTCATGGACCAGCTTGATAGAATGGGTATCATTGATGTATTGCACCTGGCTTTTATAAGTATGAGCATGAAGAGAAATTTCACTCCATTGTTGTGATTCAAAAGCAAGACTCATCTTTCGTATTAAGCCCGGCATATCATCCACAAAACGTGTCAGGTATTTTCGGACAAGTGTTTCATCATCCAGGAGTGCTGATAAAGAAACCATGTCGATCATGCCGGAATTTGCTTTGCCAGGATCTGTAAAAATTCTTCCTGCCGGATGGGCTTGGAAATAAATCCATTCATGCCGGCTTCCATGCATTCTTCCATCTGATGATGGATCACATTCGCTGTGAGCCCAACGATGGGCACCGTTTTAAAATAGGCACTCTCCATATTACGAATTCTTCGTGTGGCTTCCAGTCCATCCATGATGGGCATCCTGACATCCATGAGCACAACATCATAGGTTGCCTTCTGTATCTTCTCCAAAGCCTCTTTACCATTTTCTGCCAATTCCACCTGTGGCTCAACCAGCCATTTTTTCATGAGCTCTGTCGCTACCAGTTGATTGAGTGGAGCGTCTTCAACTAACAGGATGCGCAAGCAGGGCTTAATTGCAAGAACTGGTTGCGCGCCATTCATATTTTCATTAATTGTGGCGCTGACTTTGAATGGCATGGTGATGATGAATTCACTCCCTGATCCATGGACTGAGTTGAGCCTAATTTCGC
>JANMVA010000381.1:0-8453 GCA_031392195.1 Saprospiraceae bacterium
CTCAATGAACTGAACAAAGATCGTCGCGGTAATATTATTGCCAACGATAAAAGTTGAATATGCTCCACTACCATTGGCGTCTGTAGTTAGGGGCTCTGGATTTAGTTTTATGCCGTCCTTATATACATTGTATGTAGCGGCAGGTTGATTGGAATTAAAATGGACAGTAAGAGAAACTGTATTTCCCATGCAGGCAGATACGGAAGCTTGTGTGATGATAAGTGTACATGAAGATGAATTACATGAAGGAACTGTTACAGTCTGCTGCACAGTGCAAGATGAATTTCCGACATCACTCACTGCAAAGGTGTGTTGCGCCCCATCGCCTGTAATAGAGAGCGGTATTGTGATTGTACCAGAAGGTGAAAATGCAAAGGGAGAACCGGTGACCGGACTACCATTATTTGTTACTGCAAACCCCTGGCCAGATGTACCTGCATATTGAATGACTAGTGTACCATTAGCAGTATTGCCTTCACAAGAAGATGTGACATTGATAATTCCTGCCATACCAATACCACCCGGAGCTCCGTGGGGAATACAATAATATGGGAAGGTGCCGGTGGAATTAAGTATTAGTTGCCATGTAGCACCCTGACCCAATAATCCTGAATTGAATGCATTTGGTCCTGATGGAGCATCTGATGTTACTGTATGGGGTATCACACCAGTCCAAACAAAGTTAAGTGTATCACCGAGGTTGATAGTGATCTCTTCAGGAGAAAACTGGAAGTCCTGTACCTGAACCGTGTGCATGCTATTCGTCCCGAATCCTAACTCACTGATCGTAATGTTGCATGGCAGTGTACAATCCGGAGTTGTGATTGAAGCTGAAGCTGTACATGCGGGATCATTTCCATCAGTGATGACGATTGTGTGGGACAGACCATCACCATCGATATTGACAGCTGCTGCATTATTGCTATAATTAAAAGTTCCTGCGGCTTGTCCGTCGACTATTACATTATAAGTACTTGAATTATTGATTGCGGTTACATTCAGCTTCACTGAAACTGCTCCACTATTACAACCTCCCAATACAGCGGGGTTAAATGTCACTGTACATTCTGCACTGCCACCACTACAATCAGGGGTAATGATATTAACCGATGCATTACAGGTTGAGCTCGCGATATCCTGTACAACAATGGTATGACTTTGACCATTGCCGGCTACAAGAACTGAAGCAGATTGTTCAGATCCCGGCACGTATGAAAATGTGCCAGCGATGTTTCCGTCCACCAGGATATTATAACCCAGAGAACCTCCATTTGTGATGTTGAAATTTATCTGCGCATTTGTCTGGCCGAAATCATTGCATGGAGGAAGTACATGTATCGTTCCTGCCATACCGATACCTCCAGGCGCACCGTGAGGCACACAGTAATACGGATGCACACCTTCAGTTAGCACCGGACTGGTGTATGTTGAACCATTTCCTAACAACCCGCTATCCCAGCTATCTGGTCCCGATGATATGTCTGAAGTAGACGTGTGGGGGATCTGCCCTGTCCAAACCCATTTCACTACATCCCCCACCGTTATATTAATCACATTCGGATTAAATTGAAAATCTTCAACATTGACATTATGAATCGTACCACCACCTCCACCAGAAGAAGTCGTAGCAGTTAGATTTGAAATGGAACATGGTAAATCACAATCCGGTGTTGTGATCTGTGTCGATGCCGTACATGCCGGATCATCTACATCGGTGACAACGATTGTATGTGCATTTCCATCACCGGGTACGTTGATGTTAACTGTTGCTGAATAACTGAAATTTCCAACGTTTACTCCATCGAGAAATGCTGTAAATGAAGCCCCATTATTCGTTGCATTGACATCGAGCAATACAGGGACATTATTATTTGAACATCCGCCTGAAACAGATGCAGATACACTTATTGTACAGATTGGATTGCCACCACCTCCACAATCGGATGTCGTAACAGTGGTAGCAGCACTACATGATTGATTAGTCACATCGCGAACGGTGATTGTATGAGACTGAGCGTCACCAACCACATTGACAGTTGCAGATTGGGCATTTCCGCCAACATATGGAAAACTACCTGCTACAACTCCATCCACTAATACTTGAAAACCTTGCGTGCCATTGCTGACAATATCAAAAGTGACTTGCACAGATGTTTCACCCTGGTCATTACAAGGAGGCAAAACAAATATTGTTCCTGACATCCCTGTACCACCGGGTGCGCCATGTGGTTCGCAATAATATGGATGTGTGCCTTCTGAAAGCAGTGGACTATTATAAGTCGCACCAGTATTGAGCAAACCACTATCCCAACTATCGGGGCCGCTGGTTGCATCAGAAGTTGTCGTATGAGGTATAACTCCTGTCCACACCCATTGCACGATATCACCCATAGTGATATTGACCACATTGGGGTTGAATTGAAAATCCTGAACATTCACTGTGTGGACTATTCCGCTCGAACCACCATTACCGCTCGCAGCAATCGCTACAAGATTTGTAATGCTGCAGGGAATATTGCAATCCGGTGTTGTGACATTGATCGTCGACGTACAATTTGGATCTACATTGTCTGTGATCTCTACGGCGTGACTATTGCCATCCCCGGGAAGTGTGATGGTGACAGTTGTATTATTTCCGGTATAGGCATGAAATGAATTTGGTCCGTTATCAATGCTGACATTAAATCCACTGCCCCCATTTGTCACGCTAACTGCTAGTGTTGCGGTTACATTATCATTGTTGCAACCTCCAAAATTTCCTACAGTCCCAGAAATACTGCAGACAGGTTCGCCTCCTCCCTGATCGCAATCAGGTGCATTGTATGTCATATCGATATCGCACGTCGGATCCGCTACATCACGGACTACAAGTGAATGTGCAAGGCCGTCTCCCGCGATATCAATCGTCACGGTTTGTGCGCCCGTGCCATTATAGTCGAATGGACTTCCCGGTACAGGAACATTGTCCCAAAGAACATTATAGCCTGCAGGATTTGATAAGGTTGTATTGAAGTTGACCGTTAATGGAAGCGTATTACCACCAGGGCAATTCGACAAAATTTGTCCACTCATTCCGGTTCCGCCCGGACCACCGTGTGGCTGACAGTAATAATTGTGCGTACCGGGATTATCGATGAAAACATCAAATGTAGATCCACCACCAATGACACCGGAGTTCCATGCGTCAGGTCCGCTTGTTGCATCTGATGTGGTGCTGTGCCCACTGCCCTGCCATGTGAAGTGAACGACGTCACCTAATACTATGGCTATACTTTGTGGCGAGAAGAAATCATCTCCGACTGTTACATTTTTTATAGTGCCGCCTGCAATGGCGACATTCAATGATCCTAAAAAACAATCCGAAGAGCAGTCTTCTGTAGGAAATGTGAAAGATCTGCCGCAAGTTTCGATGTCGGTTGACTGGATATTGATCGTATGATTGAGTCCGTTTCCGGGCATCAATACCGTAACATTCACAGGATTGTCTGCATCAATTTGAAAAGGGCTACCGGGGACACTCTGACCATCCAGAATGACATCGATCTCGTCCCCATTGTCATAGATGTCCACGATATTAAAGGTGACAGGCACCAATCCGTTAGAATTGCAGGAACCAATCGTATAGTCGACATCGAAATCACATATTTCAATTCTGATCTCGATGGAAGAATTACAACCACTTTGAGTTTCTATGGAGAGAACGACATCATATCTGTCCGGTTCGGGAAAGGTATGGGTAGGGTTCTGCTGTGACGAACCTCCACCATCATCGAAATCCCAGTCCCATGAAACAATGGGATCATTGGGCGCATGAGTAGAAATATCTTCAAAATGGATCGTCAGGGGTGTTCCGTCAAATGTGAATAATGCTTCACATGACTGACCGTGAGCGGTAATGGCCATCATTAAAAATCCAAATATGGTAATCATGTATTTCATTCACATAGTATTTCGGTTACAAAGCAACACTTATCAAAACGTTAAATCCAGCGCGCGACGCCGAACAGGTCAAATGCTGAGATGAGCGGGTGATAAACAGGAAGAGGCCTTTAGGAGATGCGCCAGAACCTTACCGGTAACTGCGTTTGCGTAGAATGTTTTATCTCAGCTAAAGGGAATTAGAATCCATTGACGCCTTATTTGGAATGTTGGGGACACTTATACGACCATTCATCTGGTAAAATTGCATGCTCACCACGGTGATCAGTAGCTTTGCCACAATTAATCAACATAATGGAATTGAGAATGAACAGGTTTTCTTTAATGCTGGCGCTGGTGTTTTTAGCCCTCAGTTCTTTCGGACAAAAGGACTTTCACGTCTATGTATTCATTGCAGAAGAATGCCCTGTTTGTAATTTTATGGGAAAGCCGTTGAGCGTGATCGCCAAAAAATATGAAGTAAATGCAGCGTTTCATGCCGTCTTCCCCGTAAAAAACAGCAATTATAAAACCTCCCAGCTCTTTAAACAGCAATATGATATGCTGACATTTGAAACATTGCTCGACAAGGATCAGAAAATCACGAGAGCGCTCGGAGCAACGGTGACACCGGAAGTAGTGGTGACCAATGAAGCAGGTGAGATCATGTACAGGGGAAGGATAAACAGTGCCTATTATGCGCCCGGGAAAATGAAACACAGCTCAATTAAAGACGATCTTGATCAGGCTTTGTCTGCGCTCTTTTCCGGCAAAAAAGTCGCAGAGCCCTGGCCTTCCGCAATTGGTTGCTATATTACCATGTATGCAACGAAGTAAATCATTTTTACTCCCTGTTTTTTTACTGTGTTGCGGCATTCTGGATGCCCAGTATCTCACGTACAATTCGGATATCAAACCAATCATCGATAAGAATTGCAAGAGTTGTCATCGGCCGGATGATATTGGTCCAATGCCGTTGACCAACTATGAAGAAGTTTCTGCATATGGAAAAATGATCCAGTATGTCACGGCTTCAAGGCAAATGCCTCCCTGGTATGCAGATCCGTCATACCGCCATTTTTCAAATGAACGAATACTGACAGATGATGAGATCGATAAGATCGGTCATTGGGTCACTGATGGTATGAATGAAGGTGCACTGCCTTACGGTCAGGTGATTTCTTCAGCTGTTAGTGTTACCGTTTTACCGCGTGAAGCAGATCTCGTCATTCCCATGCGCGAGGCATTTGAACAGTATGGAATTTATCTGGATCAATACCAGGTGTTTGTTTTACGGACGAATCTCACGGAAGACAAGTGGGTAGAAGGAATTGATTTTGTTCCGGGAAATAAAAAAATTGTGCGTCATGCAGCTATTTCAATTTCACCTGCAGGACAGTTCGATTCGCTTGATCAGTGGGATCCGAGATATGGCTATTATAGTTTTGGTGGCTTAGGGAAAATACCTGATCAGCCTTTTTGGTACACATGGTCTCCGCAACAGGAAGCAAGTTTTTTTACAGATGGTCATTTAAAATTCCTGCCCAAAGGTTCTGATCTGATATTGCACATCCATTATGGTCCGACAGGAAAACCTCAATTGGATTCCTCAATGGTTCGATTATACTTTTCTGATCAGAAACCAAATAATCAACTTATCACCGCTCCTCTGATCAATCCATATTCGCTTACAAATGGTACTTTCTACATTCCATCAGAAACAAAGAAAATATTCCATGCAGATTACACTCTTCCATATGCGATTGAGCTAAGAAGCCTCACACCGCAAGCAAATTTATTATGCCGTTCATTTGAAGTGTATGCGAAGAGGCCGGGTGAATCCCAGCCTGTCAGGTTGTTGAAAATTAAAGACTGGAATTTCAACTGGAAACAAACATACAAACTTGAGTCGCCTGTGATTTTACCGGCAGGTACTGTCATTCATGCTCTGGCAAATTATGACAATACACCCGACAATCCGTGCAATCCATCGGACAAGCCTAAAGAAGTTTACTGGGGCGCTCATCTCTTCAATGAAATGTTTTTTGTTCATTTTGAATTTGCTCCTGTCTTGCTTTTGAGATCAGCAACAAGCATTGTCGCACCAACGACAGCAGGTAAAGCTACTATGCCTGTAAGGATCGAGGGTGATGGAAAGGGTTATTACAGTTTCCAGGTGAGAAAAATTAATGAAGAGGAGCCTTCATTCAAAACAGATATTTTGCTCAGCGGTGAAAAGCAATTAGTGAATGTTCCCATCGCCAGTCTGGCCAATGATAATTATGTTCTCGAGGTCCTGAATACGAACTTTGAAATTGTAGCCCGGCACATGTTTGTGAAGATGTGGGACAAAGGATTATAGGCCATGTTTTATCAACTGCCATATCTCTATCTTGACATCCGATAGAATGAAATGCAGATGTTTTCAAAAGTTTCTCCGGCCGATCGTGCACTGGCTATTCATCGCCTGACCGCCCTGTGGGCCCTCAATGAGTGCGGACTTGGCGGTGTATTGCATGCATTGCAATCTCCTTTTACCGGTTTGCTGGTCGGCAGTATTGCGATGATCTGCATAGCGATGATATGTGCTTTCGCCGAACATAAATGGAGTACTGTCATGACCTCACTTTTAGTCGTGCTGATTATTAAAGGATTTGTCAGTCCGCATTCAACACCCACCGCTTACATTGCCGTCAGCTTTCAGGCGGTGACCGGTGCGTTGATATTCCGTTATTTGCCCGGCCTGTTATTTCCTTCGATCTTTTTTGTCACACTTGGTCTTCTGGAATCAGCATGTCAGCGATTGCTGACGATGACGATCCTCTATGGAAATACATTGTGGGAAGCCATTGATAGCTGGGGAAAGTGGGTCAGTGAAAAATGGAATGTGATCATTCCCGTATCCTCATCGAAACTCATTATTGGTATTTACCTGGGCATTCATTTCTTCGCGGGCATACTGATCGGAATTTTCATTTATAAAATAATCAAGGCTGTGCAAAGCAATTGGGGTGAAAGTAAATTTCAATTGATGCTGAACGATGAAGACAAAATTGATTTTTTGAAAACCGGAAAAAGAAAGAATAAATGGAAGAGATACATCCTGTTTATTGTGCTGATATTATTAATTCTTTTTGCTTACACGATCAATTCAGAACAATCAGATATTGGAAAAGGAATTATTTCAATTGTTCGATCCGTTGCTATCCTGAGTATTTGGTTTCTCTTTTTAGGTCCGCTGTTCATTTCCTTGTTAAAAAGGTTTTTGAATAAAAAGCATCAACAGTTATCCGATCAGGTGAAGCATACGATGGATATCTTTCCACAATTGATCTGGATCCTGCAGAAATCATGGGAAAGCAGTCAACAACATCGGGGATTGCAACGTTGGAAATCTTTTATCCTGCATTCATTACTTTATATCCTTCAATACAAATCAAGTCATGATCCTCATCCTCACCGGGCCGACTCAGAGCCGCAAGACCACAACACTCCGGAAGTGGTGTGAAGAACGCACCGATTGTGGTGGTGTACTCAGTCCGGATGTCGACGGGCTGCGGGTTTTGTACAATGTCAAAACCAAAGCCAACATTCCCTGGCAACATAAGTCACCCATGGAGGGCGATTCGATCGTCGGCCGTTTTTCCTTTGATCCCAATGGCTTTGTCACTGGGTACAGCTGGCTCCATGAGCACATGTCCGATCCCGATATCCGCTATGTTGTGCTTGATGAAGTAGGGAAACTAGAGCTTGTCGGAAAGGGCTGGGATACGTGGTTGCGCTCTGCGTTTCCGTTGCCGGTGGACAAGACATTGGTGCTTGTCATTCGACGAACCTTACTTGATGAGATCATCACGAAGTATCAGCTGGATGAGGTGAGTGTGGTTGATCGGGAGTATTTTACATAATCGAAATAGTTGCTTTTGTAGCGATGCAAGATCTTGCGTTTCTACAATAGAAAGTATTTCGAGATGATTTAGGTTCATTCCTGTTGGTATATTGAAGGCGGGGGCAAGCCCCGCACAATACTTTTTTCCCTTTCCAATGTTTCTCCAGCCCCTAAATCCCCTAAAGGGGACTGACTTTTGATCTGAATTTCCTGAATGAGTATCCTAAAAATGGGTGCAATAGATTCTATTCGATGCCTAATGTCTTTGGTATTTTAGAGGCGATGGCAGAGCCATCGCATTCACTCCATGCTCCATGCCCCATGCTCTCCCGCAACATTGCTTACGCTATGGCGGGATCTTCGCTGCGCTACGCCATGCCTTTTGTTTTCCCTATGCTCTTTGCCCTATGCCCTATGCTGACTGATCATGGTCTGTGCCTTTTTCGAATTACATTTGTGGTTTCCAGGGTCCTGTAGTACAACGGATAGTATGTAGGTTTCCGGAACCTAAGATTGGGGTTCGATCCCCCACAGGACTACTTTATTTTTTTAACCAAAACCATCTATGGAGATCACCTCAAATTTTGACAGCGGCAACATCGAAGTCATCCGCATTGATAAAAACACGAATGAAATACGCCTCAGG
>JANMVA010000384.1:0-3147 GCA_031392195.1 Saprospiraceae bacterium
TGCGGGTCGGGGTCGAAGCCCATCTCGCGGGCGCGCAGGCCCCACAGCCCGGCCCACGTCGTGGCGTCCCGACGCATGCGCGGGTCGTCGAGCTGGGCCGCGAGGACGGGCGTGACGCCGAGGGTCAGCACGTCCCGATGGCCGTCGGCCGCAAGGGAGTCCAGCGCAAGTGTAAAGTATTGGTTAAACCATTTAATGCTTTCGCTATAATTATTTTCGAGATGCGACAACTCGCCTTTCCAGAATATCGCCCTTGCCTGAATCGATTTATTAGTCGGATATTTTATTGACTTATCCAGCATTGGCATAGCTTCTCCCGGTTTATTTTCCTGGATGAGTTGCTCGGCTCTATACAAGGTCACCTTTTGATAAGCCTCTTGTAATGTTTTGGTCAATGTATTCATGGCCTCGAGCTCACGAATTGCTAATGCATAATCGCTTGTATTTGTCAGGATCGCGGCCAGTGTCTTTTGTGATTCATTGTAATCCGGACTCGAAGTTGGAATGGTCTGCAGCACCCTGATCGCTTCCATGTCATCACCCGCCTCAGCACTCAGTCTTCCATAATGAAATGTAGCCTCTGTTGCAACAGATGGCACATCTTCCATGAGCATGGCATTGCGCAAACTATTACGGGCAGAAGTTTTATCACCGGTTTTTAAGTACGCCTGACCGAGATAATAATTAGCATAATGTGCTTTCACCCCGGTCTCATTCCGGATCTCAAGCAAAATGGGAATCGCATCCTCGTATCGGCCGGCATGATAATAACTCATACCAAGCTGGTAGAAATCATCTGTCCTTAATTTCTCCGTGTTCTGTTCGACAAATTCAAGATGCGGTAATGCGGCTGCATAATCTTCGGTTTCAAAATAGGCCTGTCCTACAAGATGCCTGATCTCCGTTTTATTCTGAACGGTGGGCATCGCAATGACCTGGTTACCATAACCGATCACTTTGGTGAATTCCTTGTTGTTGAAATGTATCTGTGTGATGTAGTATGGAATGTAATCTTTGTAAAACTCGGAAGGCGCTACACGCTCAAAGCTGCTGATGGCATCAGGATAATTTCCCTGAAAATATTGAGTCATCCCGTAGTAGTAATTCGCTGGGTAGTAGAATTTATCCCGGACGTCACGGGTCTCATTAAAAAGAACTGCGGCCTGTTCGAATTTCTGGTTGACAAAAAGGCTATAACCATATTTAAAATAAAGTGCGGAGCGCTCAGCAGGAAGCAGGCTTCTTGAATCCACAAGACTGAAATATTTTATTGCTTCGTCATACAGATGTTTGTCATAAGCATCTTCAGCAATGATCATGATCGCCCGGTGTGCAACCGCTTCAGGTTGATGTGCAGCTGAAAAAGATAAAAGTTTTGGTATCGTCCCCGGATGATCCATTCGAAGCCAAGACTTCAACTGATAAAGCTCAGCCTCTTCAGTCATCAGGATCAATTCAGGGTCGTGATAATCATTTAGAAATCTTTCGGCTGAGCGGGCAGATCGACCATACAATCCCTGCTCATATTCCTTGACCATGAGTTGAAAATCCCTTTCACTGTCCTGGTAGAGGACAGTCTGTTGAGCCTTCAAACCAGTGAAACAAATGACCACTATAATGAGAGCTGAACTGGAGGTTCGGACAGTTGCGACCATGTTTTTCGTATACCTGGGTGAATTTCCGTCTGAAAACCCGTAAACTAACCTTAAGAGCTTATTCATTCAATAGATTACAGATTACAAATAAAACTAATGTGAAATTAGTAATTATTCGGAATAACGCGTAGGATAGGGATCATATTGGAAGGGTTCCAAAACAAAAAACCCAGGTCTGAAGTCACGGGGAACCGTGAAATCAAACCAAGGTTGTTTTCAAACTGGGAGTTTTCCTAAAGAAAAATTAAGCGGTAGTTGCCGGATATGGGCTGCCTCAACAGGCAATCCTGTCTATGCAGCCTTTTGCTCCCGGTCCAGTTTTCGGAAGCTGCTCACGACAATCTCAGTGGAGTTGCGTTTTTCTCCTGCCTTCGTTTCATACTGCCGGTAAACAATTTTGCCCTCCACAAAAACCTTGTGGCCTTTCCTGAGCAGGTCGCTCATGGTCTCGGCTGTTTGTCCCCATGCCACCAGGTTGTGCCATGTCGTGACCTTTTCTGCCTGGCCGTTAAGCGCTCTTTTGTATTCGGTCGTCGCCATTGTCAGACGGGCGAGCTTTTTGCCCTGTGCCAGTTCGCGTAATTCTACATCCTGGCCGAGGAATCCGAGTAATTGAACCCGGTTGTCAACTGTAGTACTCATAATCAATGATAATTAAATAAGTGAAAAAATGATGAAGTCTAAAGTCATCCCACAATTCTGGGAGACAGGGCAAAAATGTAGTGGCCACTTTAAATGATTCGTCTTTTTTCCGTTTACTTACGGAAGTTTACGAAAGCAAACAGCTAGTTTTTAAGTATTTCCCACGACATATTTACCTTATTACCTTTCCTTGAACAAAAAGAGGCCAAGCTATGCTGGTCAGAATGATGGATGTATTGAAAACAAACAGGATCACTACCCTGTTTACTTCTCTTTCCGGAAATGGGATGGAAAAAGACGCACCGAAGAAGTAATATCCTCGTTATCGGGAATTTGGATCAAGTTGATGAATGGGCAGTCAGAAGCATGCAAATAGTAAAGTCCACGGGAATGGGCCATTCGGAAGCCATCACGGATTTTTTGACCACCAACTAACGCTTTCAAATGCTGGACTCCCATATTTCAACACGGGATGACCAACAATCCGGTAAAAAACTTCCAGAAAACAAAGTAAGAAACAATCCAAAATCGCTTAAATCTGTTAGGAATAAGACATTGAGAATATTAGTCGGCCTGAACATAGGTCGTTGAATTTATAGATTGACAATTGATTGAAAAAGGAAGGTCCCGGTTTATTTGCAGAAGACAAGTTGAGTCTGAGACTCTTCGTGTCAGGTATGTCCAATAAGTCCATGAACGCCATCGCCAACATTCGCAATTTTTGCGAGAAACATTTGAAAGGCAACTTTGAATTGGAAATCATCGACATCTACAAAGATCCTGACGCCGCTGGTGACCACCAGTTTGTCTTTTCCCCTTCTCTGATCAAAGATTTTCCATTGCCTAAACG
>JANMVA010000442.1:0-1666 GCA_031392195.1 Saprospiraceae bacterium
GTCAATTGATCTTTCGGATAAAATGGATGCGCTTCAGGTAATAGAGAAACAATTTCCTTCATGACACCATCAACACCTGTTCCCTTCAATGCAGACACAACGTGAATATTTCTTTCAGGAAGTAAAGCGGCAAGCTCAGTCTTACGATTGTTGACATTTTCTTCAGACACGAGATCTGATTTGTTAATTATGCCGATCACCGGTATTGACTGAGAGGCAATCCGGTTGATCAGGCTGCTTTGATCACTCAACGGTTCATAGGGATCGGTGACAAACAAAATAACATCGGCATCATCAAACGAAGAGGTGATGTAGGAGTTCATCATCTTCTGCATTTTATATGCAGGTGCTTCGATAAAACCCGGGGTATCGGAAAATACAATTTGAAATTCATCGCTATTGACGATCGCGATCAGCCTGTGACGAGTTGTCTGAGGTTTGGAAGTGATAATGGACATTTTCTCTCCGACCAATGCATTGAGCAGGGTAGATTTTCCCATGTTGGGATTACCGAGTATGTTGACAAAGCCGGAACGGTGTGTAGATGGATCAACCAAGAGGTAACATTTTAGGTGATGAAATCTGCTGCTCAACCCATTTAAGTAAAGCCCTGGGTTTACGACCGCGCCAATCAGCACCACTCAGCAAATGGACATATTGATTCAATCCGTAATTGGCCATTTCCTCTTCCACATGTTTCAATGGATTGATGATGGCTACCCAACCTTCCAGGTCAGAAACCTCTTCATACCAATCTTCAAAATAGCTGTTATCTTCCGCTGCATGATAGTTGAGGACATTTTCAACGACCAGGATAAATTTTGAAATTCCCTGGTCCTGCAGCAAATCCGTAATCTCCCTTCTTAGAATCATGATATCGCTGCTAATGCAATCATTCCATTCACCTATCAGTTCAATGACGGCATATTGATGTTCATAATCAGCATAAATAATTTTCAGGTATAGGGTGGCGCTGCCAAACTCATCCCACTGTGGGTGGATATAATAATTGTAGATCGTATTCGTAAAATAGAATTCGTCATAATCCCGGCCGTACAATGGCGAACGCTGATCCTCAGAGGATATATAGGCGTCTCTCCATTGAAAATAAGGCTCAATATCGTGCATCCCGCAAAAGTACGGCTTTAAGCCCTGTATGCAGGCTGCGAAAGGAAGGTATACCTTTGAAATTCGTTATATGGGTGTTAATAAACCATTTGTCATCACGATTGTAGGCGCTGAGAGTAGTGGCAAGACTACTTTGGCCATGCAATTGGCTGAATATCTCAACTGTACTTGGGTGTCGGAGTATGCCAGAGATTATTTGGAGAAATTAAACAGGCCTTATGAATTGAAAGATTTGGAGGAAATTGCAATAGGACAGATTAGATTCATTGAGGAGGGAATAACTAAAATGGTTGATTACTCTACGGAAAACCATGAATCGTCATCCGTCAACCGTGAGCCGATCATAAGTAGTGATTCATTACTAATAAATCCAGAGATCATCCAAAAGATTCTAACAAAAAAGGAGGAGCATCATCAACAAATAGTGATTGTAGATGGTGGCATGCTCAACATTCATCTTTGGGCCAGGATTAAGTTCAATGAAACAATTCCTTTAGTATCAGATGCACTTGATCATGATGTCACAAATCTTTATCTA
>JANMVA010000490.1:0-13252 GCA_031392195.1 Saprospiraceae bacterium
GTATCACCATGCGGGCCTCCGATGACAAATTTGCCGGTGGGATTAACGTGGTAGGTGATGTTCTTCGTAAAAAGTTTCTGCAGGTGAGAAGGAAGATCCGCCACTACTTTCGGAATCAAAATCTTCGTGACATCGCTCCTGATCTTGGCCAGCATCTTTTCCTCCACATCAAATTCATCGTGCTGCGTGCTTACTACAATCGTATCGATGCGACGAGGTGTGTTGTCATCATTATATTCGATCGTGACCTGTGACTTTGCATCAGGGCGGAGATATTTCATTTGTTTGCCTTCCTTACGAATATCCGAAAGCTCGCGCAGGATCCTGTGTGCCAGATCCAGGGCTAGTGGCATGTAGTTATCCGTTTCGCTGGTTGCATAGCCGAACATCATACCCTGATCACCGGCGCCCTGATCTTCGCGATTGGCTTTATCTACTCCACGATTGATATCCGGGGACTGTTCGTGGATAGAAGAGATGATACCGCAAGATTGGGCTTCGAACATGTAATCGCTCTTATTGTATCCGATTCGGTTGATCACATCGCGGGCGATTTGCTGGATGTCCAGGTATGTTTTGGATTTTACCTCACCGGCTAAAACGACCTGACCGGTAGTGACTAAAGTTTCGCATGCAACTTTAGAATCGGGATCAAAGGCGAGGAAGTGATCGACAAGGGCATCGGAGATCTGATCAGCAATTTTATCGGGGTGTCCTTCTGATACGGATTCCGAGGTAAATAAATAAGGCATTAGATGTCTGTTATCTTCGTTATAAAGGATTGATTCTTAAGTGTTTTCAACCATACGGGACCGTTAAAAGAGCCATCGAATGGAGGCGCAAAAATAGGAATTTATATTAGGATAAATTGCAATGGTTGAAAAGCTTGGGGCAGGGAGCATGGGGCAGGGAGTAATATGCGAGGCTTCGCTTCTCGCCTCTGAAATATTAAAGGCATGTCGTAGCGCAGCGAAGTTGCCGCCATTGCTTTAGAAATGTTGCGGGAGAGCAGGGAGCAGAGGGAAAATGAAAAAGGATGTCGTAGCGCAGCGAAGATCCCGCCATAGCTTTAGAAATGTTGTGGGAGAGCAGGGGGCATGGAGTTCTTTGAAGCTGATTGAATCCTACTTTGCAGTTCTAACCTGAAAATAGTCCTTCAAGCAAAAATTTTATTTGATTTCGCAGGTGAGCATTTGCTGGCCTTCGATGGAGCCAACGAGGATGTCGCCGCGCTTGACGGGACCTACTCCTGCGGGTGTACCGGTGAAAATGTAGTCGCCTAGTTGGAGCTTGAAGAATTTCGAGGCGTAGCAGATGATGTCGGTGAAGCTGTAAATCATCAATGCACTGTCGCCTTGCTGGACGGTTTTACCATTGAGTGCCATTTCGAACTTGATAGATTTTATATCCGGTAACGAGTTGACATCAATAAATTTCTGGCTTATGGGGGCGCTGAAATCGAAAGCTTTTGCAATTTCCCAGGGATGGCCTTTCTCTTTGCATTTTTGTTGCAGGTCACGTGCTGTAAAATCAATTCCAAAACCAATCTGATTAAAGTAAGTGTGTGCAAATTCAGGTTGAATGTGACGGCCGTTTTTGCAGAGCTTTAAAACCAACTCTCCTTCATAATTCAAATCATTGGTGAAGTCGGGATAATACATTGGTTTGTTATCTAACAACAGAGCTGTCGGAGGCTTCATGAACAACATAGGTGAATCAGGAATCTCGTTTCCAAGTTCTGCAGCATGGGCTACGTAGTTACGACCGATACAGATTATTTTCATTGACGATTTACGAATGACGATTTACGAATGACGAATTTAGATTTTGGATGGTTGCTGAGCTGTAGCATAAGGATGAGTTAAGCAGGTCGAAGCATTGGATTTGTGATTTTATAATTTTCAAAGTAATCCTATTAATACCTTTACCTCTTTCATTGTTTGTTGCGCTTGCCTTCTGATGCGTTGTGAAGCAAGTGAAACTTTCTCCTGGTAGACATTTTTATTCTCTGCTATTTCTATTCTTTTTGAACGGAATTCATTTGTCAGGTTGATGATTTGATCTGCAACTGCTTCTTTTAGTTTTCCATATTGCAATGAGCCGTTTATTGCATCTGATCTTAAAGTTGTGCTTGTTTCCTTACCACCTGCAGCATCAAGCATCCGGAGTAGATTATCAACACCAGGGCTTACTTCTCCAGCCGGTGTGTCGCCTGAATCTGTCACTGCGGATTTTATTTGCTTGCGAATGACATCAGGTTCTGAGAAAACATTGATGTGGTGTTTTGGACCTAAAGATGCACTCATCTTCTTCAATGGATCGGCAGTTGACATCACTTTAGGAATTTCTGTAAAGAGCGGCTGTGGCAAAACGAAATATTCCTGACCCACGATTTGATTGAAACGCTGAGCTATGTTCCGTGATAGTTCGAGATGCTGTTCCTGGTCTTTGCCAACGGGAACAAAATCTGTACGGTAAATTAAAATGTCAGCGGCTTGTAAAACAGGATAAGTAAAAAGGCCCGTTGAAATAAATGCATCCTTATCCTTTTCATTGATCTGCTGGCTCTTATCCTTGAACTGCGTCATGCGTTGCAATTCGCCATACGAACTGATACAATTAAAAATCCACGCCAGCTCTGTGTGCTCGGGAATCATTGACTGGATGAAAATATTATCCGGATTGACACCAACGGCAATCAGATCATAAGCCAGATCCCAAACCTGTTCATTCAATCTCTTTGGATCGAAGGGCATGGTCATCGCGTGATAGTTAACGATGCCATAAATGCAGTCGTATTGTTCCTGGAGATCGACCCAGTTCCTGATCGCACCAAAATAGCGACCAAGATGGAGATTGCCGGTGGGTTGAATGGCGGAGAGAACTTGTTTTCGATTCATAATGGAAGGATCAAGGGATCAAAGGCAATATTAAAATACATGGGCAATAGCTGCTATCTCAATATTCACAAACTTTGGCAATGCTGACACCTGGACTAATGCGCGTGCCGGTGGTGTTTCTTCATTGAAGTACGAAGTGTAAACTTCATTGATCCTTGAGAAGAGATTCATGTCCGTTATAAAAACCGTGCAGCTCACTACATTTCTATACTCGAGTCCGGCAGCTCTGAGGATTGCACCGAGATTTTTCAATACCTGGTGCGTTTCTTCCTCGATACTGGAATTGATCAAATCGCCGGTTGGCGGATCAATGGCAATCTGGCCAGAGATGTAAAGTGAATGGCCGGCCTGAATTGCCTGGCTATATGGGCCTATTGGAGCCGGAGCTTCGTTAGTCAGAATTGCTTTTTTCATTTTTGGGAAGATGAATTAGAAGTTCAAAAAGATAAGAGGTGTAAAATAGCAAAGGCTCCCTGATCGCCTGACCGGGGAGCCTCAACATGTTATGTTTCAGACAGGATGGAGATTACTCTTCCAACCCCGGAGTCTTCACGAGCATCTGGCCTTTGTAGTAAAGGTGACCATCGTGTTCGTAGGCTTTGTGCCAGACATGAGGTTCGCCTGTCTCCTTGCAAATTGCAATTTGCGGAGCAGTGGCTTTGTAGTGTGTGCGGCGTTTATGTTTGCGCTGCTTGGATAGTCGACTCTTAGGATGTGCCATGTCAGTTATCTATTACTTTTCTTAAATCTCCCCAGAGTGAATCATCATCTCCTTCGGAGGAATCATTATTATTTTCTTGTCTTGAGAGGTATGCAAGGACAGTCATGTCGCATGGCGGATCATTGCTTTGTTCGCAACCCGGAATGCGGCGGCTGATTGGAATGGACAAGAGGACAAAATCATAAATGTGCTGCCCGACATTCAAACTGTGTGCTTCCGGATCGATGACGATCACTTCATCCGTGCTTTCAGTCGGGTCACCAAATTTGACAATGAGTTCGTACTCACCTTCCACCGGCATTTCGATTGGTACCAGGCATCGATCGCAGGGGGTTTCCACTATTCCATTGATCACAAAAGTCAATGTTGTAACAGTCCCTACTTTAGTCAGATCCATACTGACAGTGAAATGACCCTTTTCTGCGTCATGTTCATCATCAAAAAGCCTGAAAAAGTCAGGTCCAATCTCCCAGTCGTACCGTGCAAAGTCTGATTTCAGGCTTGTGACCGGTATTCTGAAAGGTGCCAATGCTTCCATCTCCCAAAGAACTTTTATTAAAATGGACGGCGAAGATAGGCAAAATCCTTTGGGGAAGTATCCGGATTATGAAAATTCTCCTGTTGAATATGGATCAAGCAAGGAGGGAGAATTGACGATTTTCGATTTACGATTTACGATTCTCACTAAGCATTCCACAAAAACTGCTTGCTGTGCAAAGGCACCATCAACACAATTATCTGATAATGTGACGATTATTGTTCAAAGCCTGGTTTACCTCATCTTTGGGCGGCGGCGTTTGCCTCCGGGTTGCATGGCTTGGCCTGATCTGAGGTGAACCGTGTTTCCGCTCTGGCTGAGAGCTTTTTCAAATTGCTTGATCTGTTCTTTGAGCATGCCTTCAGAGACATTAAACTTCTTGACCTGGTGGAAAATGCTCTTGGCCTGGGTCCATTTTCCCTGGTTAGCCTTGATATTGGCCAGTTGTAGATAAACCAATGCCCGTTCATTGTCGGACGGGAGCTTCAGGTCTTTGGCTTTTTCAAAATAACCTTCAGCCTCATCCGGGCGATTCAGGTTGGCGGCGATGCTGCCTTTCATGATATAATAAAAGGCACGATTGGTAACGTATAGCCAATCAGGCTTTAGTGTCCATTTAAGTCTTTCCTCAGCCTCAACAAATTGCATTTTTTCCAGCATTTGGGCTGCTGACTGTACGGTACCTAATAGTATATAGGAAACTAAAAATCCAAGGCCAATCAGGATGAGTGGAAATCCGTACCAGAATCCGGCAGTAAAAACCAAAGCGAGACCTCCAATAATCCCCACAACGATAATCGCCAGCTTTAATCTAAGGTTGATTGTTAACATGCCCCAAAGGTAATGACTTAATTACCTCAAAAAAATTGTCGATCTTTTCGACTCATCATCAAGACAACCGACTACCATGGCTTTACAAGGATTAGACTGGGGTATTATAGCTGCGTATTTCATTGTGTCACTTCTCATCGGGATCATGGTGGCCAGGAAATCAGGAAGCAGTGTCGCAGAATTTTTTCTAAGTGGCCGCAACATGCCCTGGTGGTTGCTGGGTGTGTCGATGGTAGCCACGACCTTTTCTGCTGATACGCCAAATCTCGTCACGGATATTGTGCGCAACAATGGTGTTGGAGGCAATTGGGTGTGGTGGGCTTTCCTCTTGACCGGCATGCTGACCGTATTTGTATATGCTAAGCTTTGGAGAAGGACCGGTGTACTGACTGATCTTGAATTTTATGAAATGCGCTACGGAGGAAGGGCTGCATCTTTTTTGCGCGGATTCAGAGCGTTGTATTTAGGATTATTTTTCAATGTGATGATCATGGCCACTGTTTGCCTGGCCGCGATCAAAATTGGAAATGTTCTTTTGGGACTTACTGCTATGGAAACACTTTTGATATCGAGTGTCATTACAGTCTTGTATACAATGGTCGGTGGATTCAAAGGAGTGCTCTTCACTGATTTTTTCCAGTTTATATTAGCTATGATCGGAATGGTGGCGGCTGCCATATACCTTGTCAATTTGCCTGAAATCGGAGGGCTTGATAATCTGCTCGCTCAACCTCGTGTCCAGGAAGCCATGTCTGTGTTTCCGGATTGGAGTAAACCTTCATCATGGATCCCGATTTTCTTCATTCCGCTGGCAGTACAATGGTGGAGCAGTTGGTATCCGGGGGCTGAGCCTGGTGGTGGTGGTTATATAGCGCAACGGATGCTGGCAGCAAAGGATGAGAAGCACGCAATGGGAGCGACACTCCTGTTTAATATTACTCATTATGCTTTGCGACCATGGCCATGGATCATTGTTGCGTTATGTTCGATCATTATTTTTCCGACTACCGCAGATATTGCAAAACAATTCCCCCATGTCGATCCATCGATCGTCAAAGATGATCTTGCATTCCCTGCCATGATGTCTTTCTTACCGACAGGTTTGTTGGGGTTAGTGGTAGCTGCGCTGATTGCAGCTTTTATGTCTACAATATCCACACACTTAAATTGGGGATCGTCTTATATCATCAATGATTTTTACGGAAGATTTATCAATCCGAAGGCAAGTGAAAAAAAACTAGTCAACATCGGTCGATTATCCACTGTTATTTTAATGATCCTCGCGGCAATTGTGGCACTTCAATTACAAAGTGCGTTACAATCATTTAATATACTTCTTCAGATCGGTGCCGGTACAGGATTGATATTTATTCTCCGCTGGTTTTGGTACAGGATTAATGCGTGGTCAGAGATTTCAGGGATGGCGATCAGCTTTCTCGTCGCGATTTATTTTGAATTGATCTATACCGGAGATTTAGCATCCCATGAAAAACTAGTCATTGGTGTTTTGATCACAACCATTGGTTGGCTAGTGGTGACATTACTCACCCAGCCAGAAAGTGATGAAGTGCTTCGAAAGTTTTATCTGCAGGTTAGACCCAATAATGCCGGATGGCGCAAGTGGTTGTTGAAAGTTGGTATGACAAATGAAGCTTCTGTGCAGACAACCAAATTGGGTTTTGATCTTACGGCCATGGTCATGGGATGCCTGATGGTGTATGGTTATTTATTTGGTTTGGGGTATTGGATCTATGGTGATACGATCAATGCGATTATTTTCTTTGGAGCAGGCATTGTATCTACGTTTATCATATTGAGGATGTGGCCGAAGTTGTCGTTCTCGTGAGAAAGTGAGAAAGTGAGAAAACGAGAAAACGAGAAAGTGAGATGTAAGAAGTCAGAAGTAAGAGGTAAGAGGTAAGAAGTTTAGTAGGCTCACAACAGTTTCCCCTTTAGGGATCGGTGCGCAGGATCGAGGTGTAAAAGTGTGGGAGTGAAAATGGAATAAGTAAGAGATAAGAATCAAGTAAGAATTAGAATGTTCATGTGCCTCAGATAGGATTTTTAGCTTCTTACTTTCTATTTTATTACGGATACAGGCTTTTTATTCTCATCAATGGCAACGAAGGTAAAGACGCCCGTGATCGCTTTTTCGCGGTGCATGGAATACATTTCTTCGATAAAGACGTTTACTCTGACTTTCAGGCTTGTGTTACCCACATGTATAACGGTGCCGACGAGCTCGACGATGGTGCCGGCGGGGATAGGTTTAGTGAAATCAATTTTATCGCTGCTGACGGTGACCATTCGTTGCCTGCTGAAACGAGTTGATGTAATGAAAGCGACTTCATCCATCAGATGCATGGCTGTTCCGCCGAATAAAGTATCGTAATGATTTGTTGTATTCGGGAAGACTGCTTTGAAAATCCGGGATTCGGAAGCCTGGATTCTTTCTTCAATAGTCATATGAGAACTTGTTTATTATAAATTTTACTAAAGGTTAAAAGTCTATAAAAACATTCAAACCGCTCAGTCGCCCCTAACCCCTAGTGTTTCGACGTCTTCACACAGCCTCGTTCACAGCTCAGCAACCGGGGAAAGAATAGATTTTTACTTGGTTTTAGAAAGGTTTTCCATGGTGGAATAAATTATTACATTCATTGACGAAATAAACTGCATTATGCCCTTCATCAATTTCAATCATATTCCGCATTCCCGGATCTGGGATGGCATCCATGGAGCACTGCATCATTCTGATACGCTGACGATGGGACATGTGACAGTTGAAGAGGGCGCTGTTCTTCCCGAGCATCATCATGTGCATGAGCAGTGGACACATGTCATCGATGGCGAGCTTGAGTTTACAATCAATGGGGAAACGCAGATATTATCCTCCGGGATTACAGCTCATATCCCATCAGACTTGCCTCATAGTGCACGTGCGCTTTCCCGTGTCAGACTGATCGATTGCTTTTTGCCTGTCAGAGAAGACTTCAAGTCCCTGGAGCCCTGGGTTAACACTGAGAATAAGACATGGAGCGGAGCAGTTGATTCCATTTAAATTTGGCGCATGACAAAGACAGTGATCCTGTTTGGCATATCCATGGCCCTGCTTTTAGCGCTGATGAAAGGGTTTGAGTACATGTTTTTTACAAAAGACATGGCGCTGGAGGTTTATATTGGGATTGTTGGCGTGTTCTGTACCTTACTTGGAAGCTGGATTGGCTGGAAACTGACTCGACCTAAAGTCAGTCCGGGAAGCCAGGAGGTCGAAACTCCGGCAGAAAATCAAACAGGGAATGGATTTTTTGTATCTAATGATTATGGTTTAAGTCCAAGAGAGCATGAAGTATTGGTGCTAATCGCCAAAGGTCTTTCTTATCAGGAAATTGCGGATCAGCTCTTTGTTTCCATCACGACCGTCAAAACGCACGCATCGAATATTTTTTCCAAAATGGACGTGCAGCGAAGGACGCAGGCGGTAATGCTGGCTCAAAAAACGGGGCTATTACCTCCTACTTAAGAATGATTTCAGTGAAATCATCCGATCGTATGAGTCCTTTTTTATCATTTCAGTGGTGATTTGTCCCATCATTCACTAAAAAAACTAAAAGAAAATGCAAAAGACAGTATTAACATTTGGTGTTATTTCAGGTATCATCATGATGATCCTGGGAGTTGCTCACTGGATCATCATGTTTAGCGATGGTGCGAAAATGCATGACATGGAAAGCGGAATGATTTGGGGGTATGTCAATATGATCATAGCCATGTCAATGGTATTTTTTGGAGTGCGTCAATTCCGGGACAGACATCTTGGTGGCAAAATCACTTTTGGAAAAGCATTTGTAGTTGGATTACTCATTGCACTCATCGGAGCTGCAGCCTACGTCATTGCCTGGTTGGTTTTCTATGAGACTTCTGCAGCGGCTCAGGCATTTCCGGATCAATATGTTGAGCATATGAGAGCACAAATGGTAGCGGAAGGATTATCAGCAGCAGAGATCAGTGAAAAGACAGCAAGCCTTTCAACCAATATGGAAACTTATAAAAACAATGTTGTGGTCCGAGCAGGGATGACGGTGTTTGAAATTTTACCGGTTGTGATATTGGTTCCGTTTATAAGTGCGCTTATTCTCAAGAGAAGGAACGTGAGAGTGTGAGAGTGTGAGAGTGTGAGAACGTGAGAGTGTGAGAACGTGAGAGTGTGAGAACGTGAGAGACGTGAGAGACGTGAGAGACGTGAGAGACGTGAGGCGTGAGAGACGTGAGGCGTGAGACGGGATTGTAATTGCAGCTTTGAAGCTGCTTGCTAAGATTTAAATGGGATACAGATCGAGGATAAAAGTTTGAAGTTTGGAAACTTCAAACAACGAAAAGAATACAAATTTTAAATCCCAAAATTACGCAATCACAAAATCACGCAATCACTTCTTCCCCGCATGTTTTACTGCGGGAGGAAAGTGAGTGGGATATCAAACTTCACTGTGACTGGTTTGCCGTTGATTTCTCCCGGTTCGAAGCCCATTTTGTTCATGAGTTTTACAGCTCGCAGCGCCTCATCATTGCAGCCTCCACCGATACCTTCGTGAACAAATGCATCTTCCATATTGCCGAGGCTATCGATGACCACGCTGATGTAAACAGTGCCTCCGATTTTCTTTTCTTTGGCCATCTCCGGGTAGCGGATATTGAGTTTGATCAGTGTTTCCATCATTTCTTTGCCGCCGATCATTTCAGGTTCTTTCGTCAGGACTGCTTCCTTAAACTCCCCGTTTTTGTAAACAAAAAAAGGTGGTGAAGCAACTTCAACTGAACTTTTTTCTGCCATTTGCAATTGGGCATGATCAGGATTCTGACCCAGTACGCCAGGATTCCATGAAGACAACAAAATGATCGAAGTCACCATGATAAAACTGCATGCGAGGGTTGAGGCAAAGGATTTATTGTTTCTCATATCTTTCAGTTGAAAAAATCAGGCTAATCCTGATTTCATTACTTTTAACTGATTATTACCCTTTATTGTTACAAAGTCACTTCTTATGAATAAGTTATTGTTTGTTATCGTTTTCCTGCTAATTGGTGTTGCAAAGATGTCTGCGCAGATGCCTCCTCCGGGCTATGACAGGGCCAAAAAAATGGAATCTGAAAGGATGAAAATGATGACGATTGATCGGGATAGTCTAACCCTCATAGATACAGCAGTGATATTTGATCCTGTCACTTATGAAGAAGAAGTGAAGGTGATCGAACATCGTATATCCATTCGCGATTACTGCGTCACTGTGTTGGGGATGGCCAAACCTGAGATCCTGATGGATGGGCAGCCACACCTCATCATCGATCCGCGAACTTATAAAGAAGTAACTGTGCGATTGACCCCGGATAGTAAGCTCGATATTGTTTCGAAAGATAATTAATTCTGACATTCATTTTCTATCGTGATCTTTTTATGGGAGTCGAAACCGCTACAGTCAAGTTTTTAAAAGACCTCAGCAAGAATAATAATCGGGAATGGTTCCAGGCCCATAAGCTACAATATGAAGCTGCACTTGAAAACATCAGGCAGGTCAAAGATGATGTCGTCAAAAGCCTGAGTAAAAAAGACATGATCGAGGATGGCCGCGTGTTCCGCATATACCGTGATGTTCGCTTTTCAAAAGATAAGGCTCCGTATAAAAATAATTTTGGTATTCATTTCACCCGTTCAGGCAAGGAAAGACGCGGAGGCTATTATCTCCAGATAGAACCGGGAAATTCGTTTGCAGGCGGTGGCTTCTGGGCTCCGGAACCAGGTGATCTGAAGCGTATCCGGGACGAAATTGCTTATGATGATAAAATCATCCGTAAGATCATATCGAATAAAACGTTTCTCAAAAATTTTGGAACAATGCAGGGTGATGAGTTAAAAACCGCACCATCCGGATATGAGCGTGATCATCCTGCGATCGATCTCATTCGAAAAAAGCAATTTATTATTAGTCGTCCATTTTCGGATAAAGAAGTGATAGATAAAAATTTTATCAAAGAAGTGACAATCTCATTTGAAGCGATGCGTCCTTTTTTCGATTACATGAGCGAAGTATTACAGACGGACATGAACGGAGAATTGTTATAATGCTAACGCAAAAAGGAAAATACGCCATTAAAGCGCTAGTCTATCTCGCTGAACGAGGTTCATTGGTTAAGACACAGGATATTGCAGATTATGCGCGCATCCCCAAGAAATTTCTCGAAACAATTTTACTTGAGTTAAAAAGGCATGGGTTGGTTTCGAGTGTGCAGGGTGCTACCGGAGGATATATCCTGGCAAAATCACCCGGCGAAATAAATCTGGCGGAAATGTACCGGCTTTTTGAAGGCCCAATTGCCCTGATTTCCTGTGCAGCAGAAAAATTCTATGCTCCTTGTGTGGATTGCCATGACGTAAACACCTGCACTTTACGTATAGCGATGCGGCAAGTGAGGGACCAGACTTATGAAGCACTTGAAGCCATCACTATAAATTCATTGGCGAGGAAAGAATGACTTTTTTTCATTTAATATTCTACTAGTTTGGTAGAATTAGTGAAATAACTATAAATTTACCACCACGGAGGACCTATGATAGACCATACTCCCGCTAATTTGACTGATAATCAATCATTTGAAGCACAACTGTAAATCAATGAAACAGAACTTTCTACTTATTATACTTCTGGCCCTTCTTGGATTCAATACGAATGCCCAGGAAAATAGTGACCCATCTTATTTGAAAGTTTCCCAAAAACTTGAACTCAGAGGTCTCATTCATATCCGGTATCAATTATTTGAAGACCCAGGTAGAATTGATGGATTTGACCTTCGTCGCGCAAGACTCGATTTTAGGGGTGATGTTGCTCCCAAATTTGGTTATCGCCTTCATGCAGAACTAGCCGGTACACCTAAAATTCTCGACGCTGTTTTCATTTACAAACCCTACGAATACTTCAATGTAAACATCGGTCAAAGCAAACCAACCTTTTGCTATGACAATCTGTATTCTCCCTGGACTTTGCTTACTGTCAATCGTACACAAATTGATAATGCATTAGCCTTTCGCGAAAGTGATCTCTACGGAAATCAAAACGGTAGAGATCTTGGTATTTGGGTAAGCGGAAAATTGAATACAGGAAAAGATGATGCAAAGCGTGCCGTGTTGGACTATACACTTGGATTATACAATGGTGCGGGTATCAATGTCGCCGATAATAATAAAGAAAAAGACATTAGTGGCTCACTTGGTATTTCTCCTGTGAAAGACTTGTGGCTACATGGAAGATTTTATAAAGGCCATGGACGAACTACCAGTGATCCGTTAGTCATTACTGAGCGCGCACGTTTTGGTGCCAGTGCATCCTATAAATATAAAAACTGGCTGTTAGAAGGTGAATATCTGCAGGGCACTGATGAAAGCGACAGCCTTGGTCAACTGGAAAGAAATGGATTTTATGTCACCCTCGGTTATACACCAGTCAAAGACAAGATCCAACTATTGTTGCGCCTTGACAATTATGATCCAAATTCAAAGCCTGAAAACATCGACCACGCCATCACTAAATACATCCTTGCTGCCAATTGGTATTTCACAAAAAACACGCGGATACAATTCGAATATAACCTGGTCCGTGAAGAAGGTGATCAGATAGAAAACGATCTGTTGGCTATTCAGTTTCAGGCAGGATTTTAAAAATTAATTTTTTGCAATTATTTCATCCAAAGTCCACTAAAAAATAATCATATGAAAATCCATTCGCAGTTTATCCTGATCATTATTATCCTGCTTGCAGGCTGTTCGGCCAGTAAAAAATATAATGCTGACAATGTTTCCGGAGAGTTGGCAGGAAAAATAACCATGTCCGGTGCTTTTGCCATGTACCCGATGGCCGTAAAATGGAGCGAAGAGTTTAAAAAATTACATCCAAATGTGGAGTTTGATATTCAGGCAGGAGGAGCTGGCAAGGGAATGACAGACGTATTATCCGCAACCAGGCTGAAAGAACCAGCGGCCAGATTATCGATTGGTCAGCAGCAACGGCTTTGTCTTGCACGTGGGCTTGCAGTAGAGCCGGAGATCACTTTAGGCGATGAGCTTACATCTGCACTAGATCCGGTCAACACCAAACACATTGAAAATAAATTTACCGAGCTAAAAGAAAAATATTCAATCGTCATCGTCACACATATTTTGAGGCAGACCCGGCGAATTGCGGATTATGTGATATTCATGTATCTGGGAGAAAT
>JANMVA010000200.1:0-1708 GCA_031392195.1 Saprospiraceae bacterium
TGATCCCACCCTGGTTGGTGTAGATCATGCCGGCGACCTCCAGTTTTTCAGTAGGATTTGATGTGCCAACACCCGTATTCTGAGCATTAGAAGAACCAGCGGTGATAATAAATGCCGAAGCGGTTAATATCCAGAGATTCATGTTTCTTTTTTTTCAAAACTAGGATACGGAGAAATAGAATCCGTTTATACTTAGTAAGTGGTTAAACTCATCTTCACCATCTCAAAATCATCACTATTTTTGCCGCTCTTAAACTAAGTTTACCTGACATGACCTCTACCTACGACGAACTAGTGCTCCACCGAATTGCCCATGAAAAACTGGCCACCCGTTTTATCAAAGCCATCAATGACCTCTGGTATGATAAAGGCATCGAGATGGTGCTCTTCCGCAACCAACTCATCGATAAACGCGCATCCGAGATCCTGAGCCTGCACAATTATGCACGAAAAATTGTGGGCAAACCGATTTCCATTGAGGATACAACAATGCTGCTGGAGCGTATGCTTGATCTGGACCTTTGCCCTGCACGTATCGATATCGGTCGCCTGGCATCCGAGTGGATGGAAAGCGGAAATGAGGGAAGTGAAACTGAATTTCTGGAAACCAAACTGGCCGATTTTATTGGCCCTGAAAATCAACTGAGCATTCAGCCAAAAGATGTTGTGTTATATGGCTTTGGTCGAATAGGTAGGTTGTTGGCTAGAGAACTGATAGCGCAGGAAGGCCGTGGCGAACAATTACGACTACGAGCTATCGTCACTCGTGACAAAGGAACAGGTCTGGTTGAAAAAAGAGCTTCACTTCTGCGCGTCGATTCTGTACATGGTGCCTTCCCGGGAATTGTTGAAGCGGATGAAGCAAATAGCGCATTGATCATCGACGGCCATATCGTGCATCTCATCACTGCACAGCAACCTGAGGATATCGATTACACAAAATATGGGATCAATAATGCACTGGTGATTGACAACACCGGCGCCTACCGCGACAAAGAAGCATTGAGCCGCCACATGAAAAGCATAGGTGTCGCTAAAGTGCTGCTCACTGCTCCCGGAAAAGGCGTCCCCAACATCGTGCACGGTGTCAATCAAACAACGGTCAATCCCAAAGAGACAGATATTTTTTCTGCAGCCTCATGCACAACCAATGCAATCGTTCCGGTACTGAAAGTGATCAATGATCAACTAGGTATTGAGAAAGGTCATATCGAAACTGTGCATGCCTATACCAATGACCAGAACCTCGTCGACAACATGCACCCCAAATACCGCAGGGGCCGCGGTGCTGCAACAAATATGGTCATTACCGAAACCGGCGCCGGATCTGCTATTGATAAAGCGATCCCGGGTTTAGGATCAAAATTTACTTCAAATGCCATTCGCGTTCCTGTTCCGAATGGATCATTGGCTATTCTCAATCTGCAGGTGAGCAACCATACCACATTAGATGAAGTAAATGAGATCATGCGGAAAGCCGCTCTCGAAGGTGATCTCGTAGAACAAATCAATTATCAAATGAGCAACGAGCTCGTCAGCAGTGACATCATCGGCAACAGTTGTCCCTCCATCTTCGATTCGAAAGCAACGCAAGTACATCCCGATGGCATGAGCATCATATTGTATGTGTGGTATGATAATGAGTATGGATATACAAGACAGGTGATGCGATTGAGCAAGTATATCGCGCAGGTTCAGCGGAAGAGAT
>JANMVA010000210.1:0-1605 GCA_031392195.1 Saprospiraceae bacterium
GTAAAAGTCCGTTACCTCGCAGATGATGAAACATCTAACAGTGCATTGGAAGAGCCACTTTTATTTCCAATTTTATTCAGATCAGGAGAGGGTATCATGCATAATAAGTTTATCGTTGCAGACGCGGATGTTCATGATCAGGCGTGGGTCTGGACGGGTAGCACCAACTTCAGTACAAATCAACTTTCAACCGATCCCAATCATGCGATCATTTTTCAGGACCAGGGAATGGCGATCAGTTACCGGAAAGAGTTTGATGAATTTTGGGGACAGGATCCTGGTCATGACGAAAGCCGTTATGGCTCCGGAAAAACAGACAATACCATTCATGGTTTTCTTTTAGGTTCTACAGAAGTGGAATCTTATTTCTCGCCATCAGATGAAACAAGCTGCCACATCCTCAAAGAGATCCGAAGTGCATCTGAACATATCCAGGTCGCTTTGTTGCTTTTAACGAAAGAGGACCTTGTGGATGCACTGATCGAAAGGCATGAACATTTTATTGACGTCAGGGTCATTGTGGAAGATGAGGAAATCTCATCACTGGCACTTTCAAGGCTTCGCCAGGCCGGAATTAAAACGGCTGTTCATGAATTCGGAAATATTTTCCATCACAAGTATGCGATTATCGATGAGGGTGTGAATTCAGACCCTCTAGTCATTACCGGATCACACAACTGGACATTTAGTGCAGACAACATCAATGATGAGAATACACTGATCATCCACGATCAATCATCTGCCAATATTTTCAGACAGGAATTTGAAGCACGCTGGGCAGAACTGGAGTCAACGAGTGCAGCGACGCCTTCGGCAATGAACGAAATAGTGATTCACCCAAACCCTGCATCTAATAAACTGGTGATATCTAATACCCGCGATTCCCGGTGCACAGTTAGCTGGATTGATCTGCGTGGTGATATCATTTCAAAGCACAGGATATCAGCACACGAGACTTTAGAACTTGAGATCAATCAGGATATACCAAATGGAATATACCTCATGCATTGGTCATGGCCTGATGAAAAAGCAATATCGCGTTTTGCGATCCAGCGATAAGAACTAGGCTGTAGTTGAGTCCGAAATGCCTGCCTTGCGATATGCCTCAGTCATTTCTTTTGAAATAGAACCTTTCGTAATCCGGATAAAGGTTCTTTCTGCAACAGCGATTGTGACAATGCTACCTTCGATCTTATTGATGCGACCGATGATACCGCTGTTTGTGACAACTTCTTCTCCTTTGTCAAGGGCTTCGATAAATTTAGCCTGCTCTTTTTGTTTTTTGGCCTGGGGCCTGATAAAAAAGAAAAAGATAACGACAAACATGAGGAGCAGCGGAAGAAGAGATGTAGCCATGCTGCCTGATCCGGCTTGTAAGATAAAAAGTGATGTCATAAAAGTTTAATTAGGTTTTTCCACCTTCCCCTTGATGGTGATGATATTCTTATTGGGAAAGGTGTTCGCAAAGATAGTCACCTCTTTCTTTTGAGCCCCTTCTTTGTTTTTGGCGTCAAATTTCACGATTATGACGTCAGAATTTCCAGGAAGAATATGTTTTTCAGGCCATATTGGGACTGTACAACCACAGGTGGAACTTGCATTGAG
>JANMVA010000237.1:0-6479 GCA_031392195.1 Saprospiraceae bacterium
TTGACAAGAGCAAAGGATTTTTCATTGAGCCCACTGTCATCCAGGTCAATGATCCGATGTACGTGACCATGTGCGAAGAGTTATTCGGTCCTGTCCTTACGCTCTATGTATATGAAGATGCTGATTATAAAAAAGTATTGACGATCCTCGACACTACATCAAGCTATGCTTTGACAGGAGCTGTGTTCGCAAATGATCGTGCAGCAATTGAACTGACAACAGAGAGACTGCGACATTCTGCAGGCAATTTTTATATCAATGACAAACCAACAGGGGCCGTTGTTGGTCAGCAGCCATTTGGCGGAGCGAGAGGATCCGGCACAAACGATAAAGCAGGAAGTGTTTTAAATCTTTACCGTTGGGTTTCGGCAAGAACGATCAAAGAGAATTTAAATCCACCGAGGGATTACAGGTATCCATTTATGGGGTAATGCTTTTTATTTCAATGGAAAATCTGCCACCAGCTTGTAGAGAAAATCACCAAGTATCTGATTGTTGAGAATAATGATCATCACCATCCCGGCCACCGCTCCTGCAAAGTGGGCTGAGTGATCGATACGTCCATGTCCTTTGTTGGCTGCCCATGAGGAATAGATCAGGTATCCGACACCTGCAATAATAGCTGGCACAGGGATCACAAAGAAAAGATTGAGAATAGCCCAGGGTTGCAGAAGTATAAAAATAAAAACCATTCCACTCACAGCACCGGAAGCACCTATACTGGAAAAAGAGGGATTGTTTTTGTGGCGCAGTAGTGTTGGAATATTCGCCAGCATGATGTTGAGCAAATAAACGCTGAGGAAAATGAGCCGTCCCGGGGTGTTGCCAAAAAGGGAAATGATGTAGTTCTCAATGTATCCACCGAAGCTGTAGAGCACAAACATGTTGACTAAGAGATGAGTCCAGTCGGCATGAACAAATCCTGATGTGAGTAAGCGGTAATATTCTTTGGTGCCACTTTCCTTGCTCGGTGAATGCTTTAGCCGATCAATAAACTCATATCTGTTAAACCCCTGGTAAGAGATCAGGCCGGTAAACAGAATGATGATCAGGGTGATAGAAAATCCCACAGTAAATATTTAATTGGTTTGAATAAAAAAAACTATTCGTGATGATAAGACTCACCCCTCAATATAGTGCATGCCCTGTAAATCTGCTCCAGAAATAATACACGGCACAACTGGTGTGGCATCGTCATCATCGAAAGTCCTAACAACTCATGTGCTGCTTTATACACTGATGGATCAAAACCATAAGCAGAACCGATTAGAAAAACCACCCGCTTATGCGAGCCTTCGCGCCATTGTCCCAGTTTCTTTGAAAATTGAACAGACGTAAGTTGAGGTCCTTTTTCATCCAGTAAAATAATTTTTGAAGGTGTGCTTTCAATTTGCTGCTGAAGCCACTTTCCTTCTGCAGTCAGAACCTGGTCCGCATTCTTGCTCTTCGTAATTTGCTGGCATTTGTATTCGAATGGCATATATCGCTCGATCCGCCTGGTATACAATTTTTCACCTTCCGATACCCAGGGATCAGAAGGTGCACCAAATGCCCATAAATGGACTCTCATCTATTTGTTGGAATAAAGAAGAAATTCCCAGGGTGCAAGAGTGATCGTTTGGCTTGGAGTGATGGCATCTTCCTTACCGGAAAAAACTTCTTTCAAACCTGTCACCGGAATCACTAACTGGGCAGTCTGAGGTGATTTGGAAAGATTGAAAATACCTACAAACCGGTCCCCATCTTTTTCGCGCATGAAAGCATAAACATGATCCGAGACATTGATTCGTTTGGACAGGCCACCATCCTGACCATTCCAGAGAGCTTTATTTCTTTTCTTCAGATCGAGTAAGGAGGAATAGAAACTTTCGTATTCGAATTTGCTAAATGGAATGGTATCCTTTTCAAAAAAGGCAAGACGCTTTTTCAATGGTTCTTCCTGTCCGCTGTATAATAATGGAACTCCATCGATTGTAGCCGTCAATGCTGCGAAAGCTTTATGCCCATCGCCCATCCGTTCGAATTCAGTTCCGGCCCAGCTATTTTCGTCATGATTGCTTGTGAAATACATGTTATAACCATACGTGTATTTCTTTCTGTCTTCTTCCAGGATTGAATCTAAATAATTGACTGATTTTTCACCTCTGGCAATATCATTGGTCAGATGATGAAACTTCCATGCATAACCTGCCACAAAGTTTGAATCATTTCTTAGATAAGGCTCTTCACCCTCTGCGAGCATAAATACAGGTTTCTTCAAATTGGCGATTGTCTTGCTGACCTCATCCCAGTAGTCTGGTGGAACACCATGTGCATGATCAACACGGAATCCATCGATGTTGTAATCTTCAATCCAGAAAATCATATCATCGATGACCTGCCTTCGCATTTCGGGATTGATCAGGTTGAGTTCCGCCACATCTGTCCAGCCCCATGGCTCACCTGTTTCTTCATTGATCGGATCACGGATCTCACCTTTTTCATTTGTATTGTAATACTCTGGATGCTCCTTGATCCATGGGTGATCCCAGCCCGTATGATGAGGCACCCAATCGATGATGAGATGCATACCCAGAGCATGAGTTGCCTCTACCAATTCTTTAAAATCATCGTGGTTGCCAAATTGCGGATTGATCGCCCTGAAATCCGAGACTGCATAATAGCTACCCAATGTGCCTTTACGCTTGGGAACACTGATCGGGTGTATAGGCATCAGCCACAATACATCAACTCCCATTTTCTTCAGTCTTGGAAGGTGATCCCGGAAAGCATCAAATGTTCCTTCCGGAGTGAATTGTCGTATGTTGACTTCGTAAATATTCGTGTTTTTTGCCCAATCGGGAGGAGTTATCCTGGTAGGCACAACCTCTGTTTCGTTCATGGCAGGAGTTTGCTTGCAGGACAATGCTTGCATCATTGTCATACCTAAAATGGTTAGTAGAGAGACCGGAATGATAATTCCTTTCATGCTGAATTGTTAATAAGGCGTAAACATATATAATTTTTTCACCACAGGTAGGTAAAAAATCAGCCTTTTTGGATAGAATGGATGAGGCGGTTACTCAGCGGCTCAAAACCTCCAATTAATGCTTCAGACCGGCATATTGTTTCAGCTTCAGGAGAACTACATTCATGTCCCGAGGTATCGGGCATTCGATCCTGATCCTTTTATTGGACTTGTATTCATTGATCTCTATGCCTGAGGAATGAAGCGATGTTCTGGAAAAAAGTGGCTTCTCTGTTTCTTCATCTTTTCCAAGGCGATAGCGATGCTTTCCTTTTATACTGGAAAGGAAGAACTCACCTGAAGTGCCGTAAACTGAATCGCATAGAAGGGGGTGTCCGAGGGATGCAAAGTGCACCCTGATCTGGTGTGTACGACCAGTAAGAGGATTTGCCTCTACGTAGGAATGACGCAGGAATCTTTCAAGCACTTTCCATTGAGTTTGGCTTTCTTTTCCCCGCCTGGAAATAATCACTTTCCCGGTAGATTGCGTGAATAGTGGCTGATCTATCAATCCATCATCCTGGATGATCCTGCCTTCGGTAATGGCCAGGTATGTTTTGGATACAGATCTGTTTTCAAACTGATCGCTGTACCATCCAAACGCTTCCGGGATTTTGCAAAAAAGTAGAATGCCGCTTGTTTCGAAATCAAGTCTGTGTAGTGGCCGTGCATCCGGATACATAGACAAGATCCACAAGGCTGCAGATATTTTATCTTCTCTATACCGGTCAGGAACGCTCAGAAGGCCTGATGGTTTGTATAATGCGACAATCGACTCATTGTCAAACAAAATCCCCGGTTTGTCTCTCATGGCTTGATGAGGTCGCTGTATTTTCTCTTCAGCCTTGCATAGTATTCGAAGATGATACTGCCTCCATATACACCTGGAAGATCGGGCAGCGATATCCTTGGATACAACAGGCCTGCTGCTTTTCTCTTGGCCAGGATTGATCGCAAGTGCCCATAAATGTAAAAGTGAGCACGTATGATGGCGAACATATTTCCCACTTTGCCATAGGCTAGAAATCGCATCCCCGCAAGCCCATCCAGGAACCATCTAAAAAGTAATATCCAGAATAAATCGATACCGGGTAAATACTTAAAAACTGTGATCAGGTTGTTACGGAAATTGAGATAAACTTTTTGAGGACTCTCATAGCTGAGCGTGCCGCCACCGACATGGTAGACGATTGAGGAGGGACAACACATCACCTTATAATTTTTCAATTGCAGGCGCCAAGCCAGATCGATTTCTTCCTGGTGCGCAAAATAATCCGCATCAAATCCACCAACTTCATGAAATACATCAGAGCGGATCACAAAGGCAGCTCCGGAAGCCCAGAAAACTTCTATTGGCTCGTCATACTGACCTACATCACGTTCTATTTTCTGCAATAGCCGGCCTCTGCAGAAAGAATATCCCAACGCATCCATCAATCCACCTGCTGCGCCCGCATACTCAAAAAAATTACGTTTTATTTCAGACAGGACTTTTGGCTGAACAGCAGCAATGGTGCGATCAGCTTCCATCATTTTAATAATAGGTTCAAGCCACTGAGGTGTGATCTCAATATCACTATTGACAATGGCATAATATTTTGCTTCTATCCTCTCAAGTGCATCATTGTATCCACCGGCATAGCCTCCGTTCTTAGGGAGCGTAATCAGTTCAACACCCATCACTTCAGAGCGAAGCCATCGTGCTGATCCGTCAGTAGAAGCGTTGTCTACGACATAGATTTTTTCATTTTTATACCAGCTGGATCTGAAAAAAGGAATATATCGCTGCAGAAAATCTTTGCCATTGTAGTTGAGAATGACAGTCGCTACAGTAGGTCCGTCCATGGAAAGATCACTAAAATATTTTCTGGCTGTAGCTTCATCTTCATTCATCACGGCTTTGAGATCTTCCATCGTTGGTAATTTTCGATCACCTCTGATGAATTTGTATACTTCGACAATAATCTCTTTATCGTAAATCTGTTTGTTGAAATCGAACAAGTGGATTTCGACCCGGTGTTCGGCAGAAGATTCGATAGAAGGTCGAAGGCCGATGTAAAGCATGCCATCATACACAATGCCATCGATTGTAGCTGTTGCTGCATAGATGCCATCCCTTGGCAATAATTTTCTTCTATCTGAAACCTTGATGTTGGCCGTTGGATATCCGATATGATGACCCAGGCGATTACCTGTCACGACCGGGCCTTTGATCATGTAGGGATGGCCTAGAAGCTCATTTGTAAGTTCAATATTATTTTCTCTGAGAGCAGATCGGATACGAGTGGAACTGATCGATATATTCCTGATCTCTTCTTCATTTAATTGCACGACTTCGAAGCCATAGTCCTTGCCGTACATTTTCAGCAAGTTGACATCTCCTGCGCGGTTGATGCCGAAGCGATGGTCGTACCCAATGACAATGTAGCTTGGGCTGAATTTGTAAACCAGGAATCGCTCTATATATTCCTGGGCGGGTTGCTGTGAGAATTCAATTGTAAAAGGAACAATGACCAGGTTCGAAACACCAGCTCTTTTGAAATATTCAATCTTCTCGTTGAGCGTGGTGATGATCTGGAGATCATCATCTTTGGGATTGACTATCTCCCGTGGGTGGGGATGGAAGGTGATGACTATATCAGTACCTCCGATTTCCTCAGCCAGTTGCTGAACTCTCTTCAGGATCTGCAGATGACCAGCATGAACACCATCATAGCTGCCTATGGTGATAACGGAATTCTGGAATTCCGTTATCATCATAGCTGCCTATGGTGATAACGGAATTCTGGAATTCCGGTAACCCAGTTAGTCCCCTGAATATGTTCATGATGTACAAATGTATCTAATTTGTATTTAATATGTTTGAAGCCAAGTACATGAAATGAAAGCCGGGTTTATGGTATTTGGTAATAGAACGTTAATCAGGACCTAGATTACACCAGAGGGAGCCAAGAGATACAGTCATGGATCGATTTTAGTTTTTAGGGCAAATGCCAAAACAATCAAAACACCATCGATGCGTTAAGTAGCCAATGAAAAAAGGTATTCTGTTAGCATTACTTTCCTCAATGTTTTATTTGCCCGGTGATGCCCAGTCTACCGGAAAGATCGATTCTTTGATGTCATCCATTGCCTTTTATGCAGATGTAATGGTCAATGCCGATAAAGATGAACACCGGGTGAGTGCGCATAAGGATTTCATGAAATCTATTTCGACATTGATGGCTCAGCCCGGATCCTTTTGGATCTCCTTTGACAATGTTCCATGGATCTCTGAATTGAATGCAGATAAACTTAGAATTGTCACCTGGCAATTGAAAGTCTCAGAACAGGAATATAAGTACGGAGGTTTTATCCAGACCCCGGAAAAGTTGATTGATCTGAAAGACACTCGTCCCTGGATCAATGGGTCACAATCCACTACATACACGGCAGCATCATGGTATGGTGCTTTATATTATCAATTGATCCC
>JANMVA010000349.1:0-1564 GCA_031392195.1 Saprospiraceae bacterium
GTGAGTGGTGGTTGTGCGGAAGTCTTGAGGCTTTATACCGGTGATGATCTTTTTGGAGAAGAAGTAAAATTGGTACCGGGGATATTGACGGAAATCAAAGATATCGGCGATACAGTTACTTTGAAATTGCCAACGTTTACAGAGACAGCAGATCTGGCCGGTTTATCACGCGTGCTTGGCGGATATCACATACAGTCAGATAATATTGAAGGATTGAAGCTTGGAAGAAAAGTGGGACAGGAGGTGTGGGAATGGTACAGTCAACTAATTGGAAGTTCTGAAGAAGAGGGAGTGAATGAATAATCAATTTACGATTTACGATTTACGATTTTGGAATAGGTAAGTAGAAATATGAGTTGAAAGCTTAGAAAGATTAATTAGCGGTGATTAGCGGAATTAGCGGCTGATTGAATAAGGAATTGACAATAAATTATTAGCTATGTTCCTCTTATGGAAAAAAGATCTCCTTCAGAGGATTTAGGTGTCAGGGCCTAGTGATTTGGATTTTTTCATTTCTTCAGAAAATATTTAACATGAAACAGACAAAATATTTGTATTAATTTTTCCTTAGCCTTTACATTTCCTTCGCCTTCGCCTTCTCTTTAAAACTCCTCTTCTCATTCCATTCGAAGGTGCGACGGCAAGCGATCGCAACTACGGAGCATCCCCCTTCTTAGCTTTTAGACCTTCGCCTCAGCCTTCGCCTCAGCCTTTTTCATAACTTGGGTTATTCAATCTCACCTCTGAATTAACAGGGCATGTACTTCAATGACTCTACCATCATATTCCACGACGGCGAATGGTTACATGCAAAGGATGCACATGCCAGCATTTATGACCAGGCCATTCATTATGGCACCGGTGTGTTTGAGGGGATCAGATCATATGATGTCAATGGCGAGCCAAGAATGTTCCGTGGAGACGACCATTACAAGCGACTGATTTTTTCTGCTCAGGCAATTGGTTTGCCATTCAGTATGACAGCAGATGAATTGCAGCAAGCGACCTATGATCTGTTGAAACGAAATAATATAGTAGAAGCCTACATTCGTCCGTTTGTGTACAGCGGACCGATGATGTCACTTTCTATTCCGGAAAAAGCCCATATCGCCATTTGTGCATGGGCTTGGAAAAAATTATTGGGTGATAAGCTGATCAATATATATGTATCCCCTTATAGCAGGCCGCATCCGAAATCATGTAAGATCGATGCCAAGGTTTCCGGACATTATGTGAATTCGATCCTCGCTGCCACCGATGCGCGGGCAAAGGGTTATGACGATGCATTGCAACTGGATGTAGATGGGTACGTCGCTGAGTGTAGCGGGGCCAATTTCTTTTTTGAAAAAGACGGAGTGCTTTACACGGCACCACCCGGTCATATTTTACCTGGTATCACGAGAGATACCATCATTCTGTTGGCAGGAAGAATGAGTATCCCGGTAAAGCAGAAAAAATTTATTGTCGACGAGGCACTGGATGCAGATGGCGCATTTGTTGTCGGTACGGCTGCTGAGGTCACGGGAGTTAATTCATTGAATGACCATGTTTTTCTAAAGTCATG
>JANMVA010000452.1:0-3780 GCA_031392195.1 Saprospiraceae bacterium
CGCCAATCAGTGGCGGCTTTTTATCCCACACTTCCTTCAAGGGAGATAGCCAATAGTTTTTGTGCCACCACGTCAAAGATTGGCGAAGACCAGATATTTTATCTCAATCAAAGAGGCATTGATTCAGAGAAAGCCGTGGCCCTGATAGTAAACGGCTATGCCAAGGAAGTATTGAACCAGCTGCCTATGGAGTTTGCCGTAGAAGCCCAAAAACTATTAGCAATCAGCCTTGAAGGAAGTGTAGGCTAATGCAAAAGCAAAATTAAATGAACAAAGAATCAGTGAATCCTCTCTTGCAGATTAATGATCTGCATGTGTCGATCGAAGGCAAGCAAATCCTGAATGGATTATCATTGACCATCAACCGCGGTGAAGTGCATGCCATCATGGGCCCAAACGGTTCTGGAAAAAGCACACTGGCCAATGTTCTCGCCGGACGTGAAGAATATGTGATCGAATCAGGATCAATCCTCTACGATGGCAAAGATCTCTTCTCCATGGAAGTGGATGAACGAGCGTTATCTGGTATATTCCTTGCCTTTCAGTATCCGGTTGAAATACCCGGTGTCAGCAATTCGAATTTCCTGAAGAGTATTATCAATGGTCAACGTGTGCACAGAGGTTTGCCTGAATTGAATGCACTGGAAATGCTGAAATACATCAAAGCAAAAATGTCAGCCATTGACATGGATGCTGATCTATTGAAAAGATCGTTGAATGACGGATTTAGCGGTGGAGAGAAAAAAAGAAATGAGATTCTCCAGATGACCTTGCTGGAACCAACAATGGCCATTTTAGACGAAACGGATTCAGGACTTGATATTGATGCATTGAGGATTGTCGCCGATGGTGTCAATCTATTGCGATCACCTGAAAGATCATTTATCGTAGTCACACACTATCAACGGTTGCTCAATTATATCGTCCCTGATTTCGTACACGTTCTTTCCAGTGGAAAGATCATGAAGACTGGTGACAAAACACTTGCATACAAGCTGGAAGAAGAAGGATATGACTGGATTAAAGACGCCCCTCTTGCCTCAGTCTGATAAAAATCAAATGATGCCTGAACAGGACAAAATATTGGAGCATTTCGATCACGTCTACCGTGATTTTGAATCCCGCCTCAATGGCATGTCGGGTCAGCCTCTCCATGATCTGCAGAAAAAATCTCTGGAGTCGCTGAAGCAGGTTAAGTTTCCGGATCGCAAGCATGAAGACTGGAAGTATACATCTATTCAGAAATTACTTTCCACCAATTATACGGTCGCATCTGCGCCTGCTCCATTTAGCATTCCAGCCATTCCCGGATTGGATTCCTATGTGATACCCATTGTCAATGGCAAAGTCCTGTTTGAAAGAATCAGTCCCGAGTTTTTAAAAACGGGCATTCGAATCATTCCTCTACATCAGTCCCTCGAAGATGCTTCATGGAAAGAGGTTTTTGCCAGGTGGATCTCGACACCTGAATTGTCACCAAATAAGGCCTTTGAATTTTTAAACCTCACATTTCAATCGACCGGGTTTTTCCTGGACATTCCAAAAAATACAGTACTGGACAAGCCTGTTGAAATACAAATCATCCATGATGATGAAGCTATTTCATTTTCAAATCCCCTGTATTTTATTCGATGCGGTGCAGGAAGCAAGGCGGCTGTGTTGGAACGCATAGAAAAAAATGCTGACAACCCTTCTGGTACAGCCGAAAGCTTTGTCAATTGCGTTGGCTATATCCATCTTGATAAAAATGCTTCATTGGTACATACCAAATGGCAGGATCTCCCCATCACGCAAAACCTGATCTATAAACTTTTTATAACGCAGTTCAGGGATAGCCGATTTGAGACATTTGCTTTTGATTTTGGAGGAAATGTAGTTCGCAATAATGTTGAAGTTGAACTTGAGGAGCACAATACCTACACTTCATTGCAGGCAGGTTTCATGGCATCCTTAAGACAGAGTATGGATCATCAGACGCGCATCAATCATAAAGTGGCGTATTGTGAAAGTCACGAGTTGTACAAAGGCATCATCGATCAATACGCTGCTGCTGCATTCAATGGCAAAGTGTACGTACATAAAGATGCACAGAAAACAAATGCATACCAGCAAAACGATACACTCGTTCTTTCGAATCATGCGCTCATGAACAGCAAGCCCCAACTCGAGATCTATGCTGACGATGTTAAATGCAGTCATGGTGCTACAATAGGACAAATGGATGAAAAAGCACTCTTTTATCTGAAGTCCAGAGGCATCAGACCTGAAGTAGCAAGACACATCCTGAAAAAAGCTTTCATTGCCCAGGTATTGGACAAGGTGCCAGATGAAAGTATCCGGACATATATAACAACTCAAATGGCAATGGAGTCATGAACATCCTCTCCCCTGGCACGCAGTTAAAACCATTTAATGTCGCTGAGATCAGGAAAGACTTTCCGATACTTTCACGCTCAGTCAATGGCCAACCCCTGATTTACCTGGACAATGCGGCCTCAAGTCAAAAGCCAAACCAGGTTCTCGAGGCAATGGATCACTACTACCAACACACTCATGCGAATGTTCATCGGGGTGTGCATCAATTGAGTCAGGAAGCCACAGACATATTCGAACTTTCAAGACGAACGATAGCATCATTCATTGGAGCTCCTTCAGATGCCGAAGTTATATTTACGAAAGGAACTACTGAATCAATTAACCTGGTTGCCTATACTTTCGGCATCTCTCAACTCAAAGAGGGTGATGAAATAATATTGTCCGCCCTGGAGCATCATTCCAACATCGTACCATGGCAAATTGTCTGCGGCATGAAAGGAGCGAAAATAAAAGTGATCCCTGTTGATGAAAGAGGTGTGCTTGATATCGATTGGCTTGAAAAAGCGATCACCGATAAAACAAAAATTATTTCAGTTGCCCATGTCAGCAATGCATTAGGAACGATCAATCCGGTAAAGAAAATCATTGCGATTGCCCATAAAAATAACATACCCGTCATGCTGGATGGGGCTCAGGCAACACCTCATTTGCAAGTCAATGTTGCTGAGCTGGATGTCGATTTTTATGCCTTCTCAAGTCATAAGATGTATGGTCCGACAGGTATTGGTATCCTGTACGGAAAATCTTCCTGGCTGAATACTTTACCTCCATGGCAAGGTGGTGGTGAAATGATCGACAAGGTGAGTTGGGCAGGAACGACATACAATAAAATCCCTTTCAAATACGAAGCCGGCACTCCGGATATTGCCGGTGCAGTGGGACTTGCGGCTGCATGCAATTACATATCAGGCATTGATCGGTATGCATTGCTTTATTACGAGCACGCCTTGCTATCGAAATGTACAGAGGAAATGAGTGCGATACCCGGGTTACAACCGATTGGGCAAGCAGAAAATAAAGCTTCTGTTTTTTCATTTAATATTAAGGGATTACATCCTTACGATATAGGTACCATGCTTGACCAGCAAGGGATAGCTGTTCGCACCGGACATCATTGCACTCAACCCTTAATGGATAGATTGCAAATCCCTGGTACAGTGAGAGCATCGTTTGCGATCTACAATACTACAGAGGAGATAGATAAGCTTGTGCAGGCAACGAAGAAAGCAGTGAAAATCCTGTCATGATGCAATCGCAGATCACGGATATCATTCGCGAACAGGAGAATGTGATAGAGGAATTCTCTCACTTCACAGACTGGACGGATAAGTATGAATACCTTATTGATCTGGGCAAAGCATTACCTCCACTGGATCAGAAATATAAAAATGATCTGCATGCGGT
>JANMVA010000477.1:0-4866 GCA_031392195.1 Saprospiraceae bacterium
GATATTTTTTCTTCCCTTCGACAGGCTCAGGGACCTCCTGATGTATATGAATCACTCAATCACTCCATCACCCCATCACTCCATCACCCAATTTTCACTATCTGAGAATCCTCCATTAGCGGAAGATTCTGTAACCGCAGATAAACCTGTGCTACAGTCACCACATCCCTTTCACAATACTCCTTTATTTTCTCCAGATCATTCTCTTCCCAATAACAATGCCCAACTTTCGATCCGTCAAGACTTTCTTTAGGTGATGGAATGCCTAAGGTATACGCAAGTAAATCCAGCGAAGTAAAATTTTTATGATCACCGAATTTCCACAGCTCGAGTGTATCTGACACATACCGAACTTCCCACGGTTTCTTTCCGGCGATGTTTAATAAAACAGGCAGATCAATTCCATGCACTGCTAACCGTCTGCACAAATAAGGGATATCAAACTCACGGATATTATGTCCGCAAAGCACATGAAGATTTGGATCATAAAAATTCTTTTGCAGAACAGACGCAAATGAATTCAAAACATCTTTTTCATCATGTCCAAAAAAAGATTTGATCCGCAAGGTCTGAACACCATCTTCTGTTTGCGTAATGATACCGGCACTGATGACGATCACTTTTCCAAATTCAGCATAGATCGCCGCCCGCTCCTTATAACTCGCTGCGAACTCTTCATGCGTCCAGGGATGATCGTCGCGCCTGGCCATGTAGCCTATCTTTTGTTGCCACAGGCTGCGTCCATGATCATTAAGACCGTCAAAAGTGGAGTGCTGGGAAACTGTCTCTACATCCAGGAATAAAATGTGCTGCAATGTTGCCATCGGATAAGAAGTTTAACTGGTGAATAATCGCCTGCGGAAAGGAAAAGTCCGTGTACAATCCCGCAGGGCACTTGTTTTCTATACTGATGACTAAGTTATGGATTTGCTCAGAGAACACTACTTCCTATGATAAAAATTTAGATATTTGTCAGACGGGCACCCGGAATAGATTCTTTCCAATCGCTCAAACCCCTTTTTTCGGCTTCGTCACATATTTAACCTTCACGTCTAACCGTTAAAAAGACCTATGTCACAAACATCTCAACAAAAGCTTCTGGCATTAGCTACAGTAGCCCTCATTGCTCTGCTTGGCCTCAGCGCTTTCCTGATCTATAATAAGATCAACCTTGACAAGATCGTCAAAAGTCAAAGCGCAGAGCTCATCGAGGAAACACGCCTCAAAGCCGATCTCGAAAAGGAATACTACCAGGCACTCTCTGACCTGGAAGAAATGCGCGGCAATAACAGCGAGCTCAATGCCATGATCGAAACGCAGAAAACAGAGCTCAAGAAACAAAAGGATAAGATCGACGGCATGATCACTACGTCAAAAGAACTCGCGAAAGCCAGGGATGAAATAGGCCGCCTGCGTGCCTACGTGACCGAGGTAGAAGAGCTCAAAAAGCAAAATGCCGCTCTACGTGATACCAATGCAGTATTGTATGCACAACGCGATGAACTCGTGATCGCTGTACAACAGGAGAAACTCACCAATGAGGATCTGACCATGAAAACCACCGAATTGTCTTCGCAAAATGAATCGTTGTCACAGGAAAGAGAAATCCTCGCACGCAAAGTGGATATCGCCTCTTCCATCAAAGTCAATGACATCAAAGCAAGCGGCTATATCGTCAGGAACTCCGGCAAAGAAGCTGATTCGAAAAAAGCCAAAACAATCGATGGCGTCAGAATCTGCTTTCAGACCACAAGCAATGTGATCGTCTCCGATGGCATGGAAACATTCTATGTCCGGGTGATCAATCCGCTTGGCGAGGTTATGGCCATCCAGGATCTGGGCTCCGGCAGCATGAATATTTCCAACTCCGGCGAATCCATTCAATACACGCAGTCAGTTGAAACGGAATATTCAAATGCTCCAAAAGAAGCCTGTGTCAACTGGCAACCCGGCATTCCATTCGTACCCGGTACCTACCAGCTCGAAGTCTACAACAAGGGCTTCCTGTCCGGCAAGGCCAGCTTTCAACTGAAATAATAATTTCTCATTTAAGTTTAACAAGGCGACCAACGGTCGCCTTATTAATTTTCCCCATGCTCCATGCTCCATGCCATTTTAACCCTATCTTAACCATCATATCACCGGGAAAAATAAACTTTGCACTTGGACTAATTGTCCTACTTGATCACCATGTTTAGCTGGAGTTTCAGAAAATACGATCCGAATGCCTTTTCAGACAGCCCGTTTGAAAATCTGTTGAAGGTTTTCAAAGAGCTTCTCATGTTTACTTCCGGAAATGTCAATGAAGCCCTGAGTTGGTTGACTCAACTTGACAGGCAATACAACCTCACGACTCCTGAGTACGGAATGGCTGATTTCATCCGTGAGCTCAAAGAGAAAGGCTACATCAAAGACGACGGAAATAAAACGATGGTGCCCGCCGCCAAAATGGAATTGGAATTGCGACGCAAAGCACTGGATGACGTCTTCGATGATCTGAAAAAATCAAAACGCGGCGATCACAAAACGAATGCAATCGGACTGGGTGATGAAGTAACTTCCGAGATCAAGCCTTACGAATGGGGCGACTCACTTGATCAGATCGCTGTCTCCGAAACCATCAAGAATGCGCATATCAATCATGGTATTGAAGAATTCAGCCTGACGCAGGAGGATATGCAGATCCACGAAAGCTTTTATCAGTCACAAATGAGCACAGTGCTGATGATCGATGTATCTCATTCGATGATATTATATGGTGAAGATCGCATCACGCCTGCTAAAAAAGTGGCAATGGCTTTGTCAGAACTCATCACCACAAAATATCCAAAAGACACACTCGACATTATTGTATTCGGAGATGACGCGTGGCAGATTGAGATCAAGGATCTTCCTTATTTACAAGTTGGTCCTTATCATACAAATACCGTTGCCGGTATCGAGCTGGCCATGGAAATCTTACGCAAGCGAAGAAATCCGAATAAACAGATCATGATGATCACGGATGGCAAGCCCACTTGCATCAAGATTGGAAAAAAATATTACCAGAACAGTTTTGGTCTCGATAAAAAGATCCTGACGAGATGTTTTGCATTGGCAGTGAAATGCAGAAAGCAAAATATTCCGATCACGACATTCATGATTGCCCGTGATCCCTGGCTGGTCCAATTTGTTGATCAGTTTACGAAAGCAAATGATGGCAAAGCATTTTACAGCAGCCTTGAAGGATTGGGCTCCTTTATTTTTCTAGATTATAAGCAGAACAAGCGAAAATTCAGGCATTGATGGCATTAGCGACAACATTAGGCGAATTAAAGAAACAAGGATACAAACCCAGATCCATCAAGGAAGAATTACGGGCCAACCTCATCGATCGTCTTCAGAACAAGAAAAAAGTTTTCGAAGGCATCTATGGTTTTGATGACACGGTCATTCCCGATATGGAGCGTGCTATATTATCACGGCATAACATTCTTTTGTTAGGTCTTCGAGGCCAGGCGAAAACAAGACTTGCCAGATTGCTCACGACCTTGTTGGATGAATATGTTCCGATCATCACCGGGAGTGAGCTGAACGATGATCCTATGCAACCACTATCTGCATTTGGACACAAGCTGGTGAGTGAGATGGGTGATCAGACACCTGTATCATGGCTGCATCGCGATGACAGGTATGTAGAGAAATTGGCTACGCCCGATGTATCAGTGGCAGATCTGATTGGTGATGTTGATCCGATCAAAGCCGCCACATTAAAGCTGCCCTATAGCGATGAGCGCGTGATCCACTTTGGTTTGATCCCCCGTTCACATCGTTGCATTTTTGTCATCAATGAAATTCCCGACTTGCAGGCACGCATCCAGGTTTCGTTGTTTAATATTCTGCAGGAAGGCGATATACAGATCAGAGGATTTAAAACAAGATTGCCACTTGACATTGAATTTGTCTTTACAGCAAATCCGGAAGATTATACGAATAGGGGTTCAATTATCACCCCATTAAAGGATAGGATAGAAAGCCAAATCCTCACGCATTACCCGGAAGAAATTGCAACAGCAAAAGAGATTACCAAACAGGAAGCTGATATCACACCAGACCAACGGGAAAAAGTGTTTGTCCCTGATGTGGTGCACAATATTCTCGAGCGTGTAAGTTTCGCTGCACGCAAAAGTGAATATGTCGATGAGAAATCAGGTGTCTCTGCACGCCTGAGCATTACCGCTCTTGAAAATCTCTACAGCACTGCAGAAAGAAGAGTGCTGATCAATCGTGAAAAATCAACCGTGGCACGCATTGCGGATTTCTGGGGCGTGATCCCGTCTATCACCGGAAAAGTTGAACTAGTGTATGAAGGTGAAGTAGAAGGTCAATACAATGTGGCCCTTCAACTGGTAAGCCAGGCTATCCGGGAAGAATTCCTCGAGACATTTCCTCATCCGGAGAAAATTAAGAAGGGAAAAGACAAAGATCCATATGGTGCTATACGTGCCTACTTTAGTGACAGCAATACTGTGGTATTGCCTAATGATACGGATGATGATCATTTCACCCGGATATTAAACTCTGTTCCGGGGATGGATCGGTTACTTGAATCGTTTAAAATCCCCAAATCTGAATACCTGGTTTTTAAGGAGATCGTACTTCATTCATTGGCTGACCTGGATGTTCTGACGAAGGAGTTGACGCAGGGAAAGATCGGATTTAGTGATCCGCTGGGCAAAATGTTGCAGGACCTGGACGAAGAAGACCGTGATTAAGCCCCCGATTTAAACCGTCGGCTTTACCTTTTTCCATGGATGATCCATCGTGTTATGTCGATAACAAAGGGCTTTTCTCAAGGCCCGCATACTATTTAATATATCTTTGACG
>JANMVA010000488.1:0-19842 GCA_031392195.1 Saprospiraceae bacterium
TAAAGGGAATCACACTCAAACCATCACATTACAGAAAAGTTGTGAACAAGTCTTTCTGAGATGATTTTTAAAGTTGATCAAATGTTAGGCTTTCTCACGGCAAAAACCTCATGGTTTTACCTGAAATATTGATAATCTGCAAAAAAAGAAGCCCATTGTTTTCACAATGAGCCTCTTATAGGTTATTTCCAGGCTTATCACCAGGAAATCAGGTTGGTTTCTAATTTATTCTTCTACTACCTCAAACTGGATCGTTGTGCGGACTTCCGGATGGAAATTGACATTCGCCGTGTAAGTACCAAGTACTTTCACTTCTTCTGGCAATTCGATCTTCTTACGGATCACTTCGATGCCCATCTGATCTTTGAGTGCCTGCATGATCTGAACGCTGGTCACACTTCCGAAGATCTTTCCGGTGGTACCTGCTTTCGCTCCTATCTTTAATACCTGGCCTTCAAGCTTTGTTGCGAGTGTTTTAAAATCGGCGATCCGCTCAGCTTCATGAGCTGCCTCGTCAGAACGAAGTTTGTCAAGTTTAGCCCTGTTGGTAGAATTTGCCACGAGTGCCAATTTTGAAGGGATCAGATAATTCCGCGCATAACCCGGTTTAACGTTCACCAGTTCGTGACGTTCGCCCAGGGTATCGATGTCTTTTAATAATATGATTTCCATGTGGATGGTCAGTTAGTATGGTGATGAATTATTTCAATAAGTCTGTCACGAATGGCAGTAAGGCAAGGTGACGTGCACGCTTGATGGCTTCTGATACCTTTCGTTGGTACTTAAGTGAGTTCCCGGTGATGCGGCGTGGCAGGATCTTGCCCTGCTCATTGAGAAACTGAGCGAGGAAATCGGGATCCTTGTAATCAATGTGACGGATGCCAAACTTTTTAAAGCGGCAATATTTCTTGCGCTGTTTCCCGATATTCGGGTTGCTGAGAAACTTAATATCTTCCTGTGATGCCATGATATATGATGATTATGACTGTTGGATCTTTTTGATGATAAAATTTATTCTTCTTCCTGGACTACTGTTTCCACCTCGACTGGTGCAACAACTTCAACTGCTTTAGGCGTTGGGATCGGTGCAACATCTGCAGGCTTTGGCATCTTTCTTCTCAGTCGTTGAGTCTTTCGGATAAGGCCATTGCGTTTGTCCTCATTGTATTTCACACCGAATTTATCCAGTGCTATGGTAAGGAAACGCATGATCCTTTCATCACGACGCAGTGCAAGTTCCAGGGAGGAAATCGCCTCACCGGTTTCACATTCAAATTCAATGGTGTAGTAGATTCCGGAGTTGCGTTTGTTCAGTGGATAAGCCAGTTGTTTCAGGCCTGTGTCTTCCACATGATTGACTTTGCAACCCAGTTTTTTCAGTTGATCCTCATAGGTCTGTCGCACAGATTGAATCTCTTCGTGTGACAAAACGGGATCGACAATGAATGTTAATTCATAATGCCGCATGGCGTTTTTTGCTTGGTTTGTAGCCTGCACACTCCCGAGGGCTGCAAGCGCGTGTTAAACGATAATGTCAAAAGGGGCGGCAAAGATAGAAAAGATAAGGAGATCATTTACCTGCAGGTCCAAAATTCCCCAAAAGACAGTGTGGCACACTTAGGTGTGGCACACCTAAGTGTGCCACACTGAATTAATAGGTTGATTCTTAGGGCCTACAAGTGGTTTTCCACATTGGAGAAATACCTACCGTATACTGGCCAGGGGCATAGAACGATCTATATCGCCTGCCAGGACCGGGGACTGGAGGTTCCCCGAATAGGTGCGGACATTGGTATATATAAAGGTGTATAGCTCGTCCAGGGTGACCAGCCGGTCTGAATTAGCATCAGCCTTGCCTTTGAGGCCTGAGACCAGATAATGGCTGAAAATACCCTGCCTAAGACCTTGGGACTCAAGCGAGTACTCTTCACTCTTGCTGGAAAGCAGAAAAGCTGTGCCGCCACCGCTAGCCGAGAGTTTCTTATAAAAGAGGTCTACGGATTCAAAAATGGGTGTCTTGGCGGCGAGGAGAGAACCTGAATAACAGGCATCTGCGATGACCAGTTTTTGGCGGGCCTGACAATTTTCGAGCCTTTCTTTGATGTCTTCATATTCTACCCGGTTTTTGTACCCATCACTGTCAGTCGGGACATAAAAGCCCTGGAGGCCATGCCCGGCGAAATAAACCATCACAACGTCTGCCGGCCCTGCCATCGTAATAATGTCATCCAGTCCTTTGTAGATATTTTCAGCGATAGCGCTCTCATCGATCAGGATGCGGATGTGATCGTCGGGCACCGCACCACCCTCCGGGCTTCGTAGAAATGCATAAACCTGGTAGGCGTCGTCATCTGTGTACATAAGGGATTTGAAATGCTCGTAGCGGGAAGCTCCCACGATGAGCGCATAGATATTCACACCCTCCGCATAGGATGGTTTTGTAATCCTGGCTTTATCGACATACTTACCTTCTCTCCATTCACCATTTAAAACCAATCCATTTGAGTAGATATAGCGACCATTTCCCTGGGGACGTCCGGCTACCCAAGTACCCTTGTAGGTGTCACCATTTTTATAATTGCACTCCCCTTCTCCATCCGGAAGCCCATTTGCAAAATTGCCTGTGTATTCAGAGCCATCCTCCAGTGTCTGCTTTCCTTTGCCAAATCCACAAGGCACGAGATTGCAGTCAGCTATATATTCCTTTGCCTCCTTTTGAGTCGGTATGGCAGTGGTAATCAATCCGGATTCGGACCACATGCCTGTCTTCGAAGTACCACTGGGAGAAATGTATTTTCCTATTCCTTCAGCATGGCCGGCGATCCAGAGACCTTCGTAATAGCCTCCTTTCTGATCAAATACTTTGGCCATGCCGTGGAGCTGGTTACCGGAAAAAGTGCCTTGGTATTTCAATCCATTCCTGGTGGTCAGGGTGCCTTGTCCTTCGCGCTTATTCATATTCCACTTTCCGGAATAGACATCACCGTTGGCATAGCGGAGTGTGCCTGCTCCATCCAGCTTACCATAGGTCATATGACCTTCATAGACGGCTCCATTTTGAAAGCGAAATTTACTGTGGCCATTTTCACAGTTACCTGAAAGACATTGAGTAAACCCGAGTTGCAAGGAAAAAATAGCGATGGAGACCAAGAGACCTGTTCTTAACATAGATGTAAGATTGACGACTAATGAAAATCAGAAGTACAGGTCTGTATATAAAGGAAAGATTGTGTGGACCGATCCGGTTCGTGATTAAAACTTAATTTTGCTCCATCTTATTATTCGATCTCATTTATTATGAAAAAAATACAGATTCTTACTGTCCTGGTAGCGGTTGTCGGACTAATGACAGCTTGTAAAAATGAAGCAACCACGACTGACTCAAATTCATTTGGTGCAGGTGTCACTAACCAGGAAAATCCAATTGCTTTCGCTGATGTGGTGACGCAGCTGGATACGCAAGACTCATTGAATGCTGTGGTCAAAGCAAAAGTGAGCGAAGTATGCCAGGCCAAAGGTTGCTGGATGAACCTTGTAGATAGTCAGGGGACCAGTGAAGAACAGCTTTTTGTAAAATTTAAAGATTATGCATTCTTCGTTCCTAAAGATATTGCCGGAAAGGAAGTGCTCATCGAAGGTGTTGCTTATAAAGAAGTGACTTCAGTAGATGAGTTGAAACATTATGCAGAGGATGCAGGCAAGAGTGCTGAGGAGATTGCAGCTATTACGGAGCCGATTACTGAGAAGAAGTTTATGGCCACGGGGGTGGTGCTTCTGAAATAGCATGGGGCATGGGGCATGGGGCATGGGTCGTGAGAACGTGAGAACGTGAGAACGTGAGAACGTGAACCGTGAAAATAAAAAGAGTTCATGTGGGCTGCAATCTGTTGCTACTTTTCCATTCTAATTCTTTACAAGTTTCAATTTTACAACATCCATCTTTGGTTCTTTTGGGGTGATGTCAATTAGCCTGTTTTCATTTCTGAGTTTTTCTACGATGTTGTTTCTGTTGACGATGAGCTCGCGGAGTTTGTAGTAGGAGTGTTTTGTGAAAATAGATTTGAGTGAAGCTATGTCATGAAATTGTTCTTTGATGGATGAAAGATCAAATGAAGAAGATATCAGATCTGGATCTGCACTATGGATTACATAATCAGAACTGATGTAAACATCATCACTGAAATCATCAGATGTACATACGTCATTCCAAAATGTTGACCGAAACAATTTAGTATGGACTTCTGCAATCCCTTCATTCAAACGGAAATGCCCAATCTGCTCCGGATGAGATCGATGTCAACATACTCACCCACGAGCTCGATGGCGCGACGGACTTTCCAGGGCGTATTGCGGTTGATTTTGACTTCAATCTTGCTGATCTGTAAGACAGATCCATATGTATCCAGTTCTGTGCGGACCATTGGGATCTTATGTTTCAGGATGTATTCGATTGACCTGGGCTCAGGAGTACCCTGTCCTGTCAGTACAATTCCGGACAGGGGCGACTTTGATTTGCGCATGACTTTGGTGATCATGTTGACTTTATCGAGGGCTGGTTCGAGCTGACGCACGGCTGCTACGAGAAGGACATTGTCAAAGGATTTTAATTCCTGCACATCGAGCAATGATCCGGCGACGATATCCTCAACTTTATTGTCCAGGAAATCGTGATTGTGCGTGGTGAGTCCGGAAATGGAATCGGCAATCGTGCGCATCACAGGATAAGCAAGACTTTTTTCATAGGGTATCAGTCCCAGAATGGGAATGCCACGTGGCTCCATCCACTTACTGAGATAATGACGGACGCGTTCCATTTTATCGGGGATTACTTTGTTGACGATCACACCTAATATAGGAACGTTCTCTTCACGAAAAAGAGCAAGATTCATATTGAGCATGTCGATCGTGCTGCCAATCCCTCCTTCCACCACCATGATCACCGGTGCTTCGACAAGTTTGGCAACATGTGCATTGGACATGTCTGCTACACTTCCAACACCGGGATGACCAGTACCTTCAAAGATGACGATATCATGAGCTTCTGCCAATCGTTTTGCAGCCGATCGAATATCATCTTCCAGATGAAACTCTTCAGGATTGTCAAGGTATTTTGTTGTTGCACCCGGTCCTAGAATAACCGGGCTGTGCAATGCAGGATCCAGATCAAAAGCAATCAGGTCTGCAAATAACACGGTGTCTTTATCCACGCGGAGATTATCGATATCGAGTGATTTCTGTCCAACGGGTTTGCAATATCCTACGTGATATCCTTCGCGCATCAGTGCTGATACAAGTCCAAGTGTGCACGTGGTCTTGCCGACATGTTGACTGGAAGCGGCCATGTAGATATTCTTCATCATCGTCTATTTCAGATTATTCAGGTCGTGTCCAGATCGCATTATCAATCAGTCGAACATCTTCTACGCGGATCGCACAACATGCCACTATATATTGTGAATCTTTCTGCGTGTGTATGTCCTTCAATGTAACTCCATCTACAATTTCAAAATATTCAGGAAGAAAATTCTTCTTTGTCAATGCAGCCATTGCATTTCTTTTTATTTCTTCAACGGGTTCATTCTCTTCAAACCATCGCTGCGCATCGCCCAAGGTCTTGTATATAATCGCAGCTTCTTCGCGGGCTTCTGTAGTCAATCGCGTATTTCTTGAACTCATCGCCAGTCCATTTGGTTCGCGGACGGTCTGACACATCTCCAGTATGATGGGCATGTGCAGATCACCAATCAATTTGCGAATGATGGCCAGTTGCTGAAAATCTTTTTGCCCCATAAATATTTTATCAGGCTGAATGATATCGAGCAATCTGTAGACGACTTCAGCCATCCCTTTAAAATGCCCGGGCCGGAATTTACCTTCCATGATCTCACCTGCAATACCTGGATCAAAATCTATGGCCGTATCAACACCCGGGGGATAAACATCCTCTTCATCCGGAAGGAATACGACATGGGTGCCTGCATCCATCAGCATCTTTAGGTCCGATTCGATGGGACGCGGATATTTCTTCAGGTCCTGGGGGTCATTGAATTGTTTGGGGTTGACAAAGATGGAAACAACCGTAAAGTCAGTTTCCGTAATTGACCGTTCAGCCAGGGATAAATGTCCTCTATGAAGGGCTCCCATTGTAGGCACGAAGCCGATTATTTTCTGTTCAGCTTTCCGGGCTGTGATCCAATCCCGGATGTGCTGCACTCTTTTGAAGATGATCATATAAGTAAGTCCCTCATCGGGCGGGAAAAGGTAGCAAATGCATCCCACTTGGGGTGATGGAGGCTTTTCGGGATTAACTATTACTTTTGTCGCCCATGTTTTTGCAGGTATATAAATCCAAGATCCACCGTGCGGTGATCACTGAAGCCAACCTGAACTATGTCGGAAGCATCACCATCGATGAAGCATTGATGGAGGCATCCGGAATAATTGAAGGAGAAAGAGTGCAGATCGTGAACAACAACAACGGTGAGCGGTTAGAGACATATGTCATCAAAGGTGAGCGGCTATCCGGGCAAATCTGCCTGAATGGTGCAGCTGCAAGAACAGCACAGATCGGCGATATTGTCATCATCATCGCATATGCCTGGGTGACACCTGAAGAAGCCAAAACATTTAAACCCAAAACCGTCTTCCCGGACGAGCATAATCAGATCAAGTTCTAGCGCGTGCCAATACCAAAAAATGTAAGCAAGTTTTTGCAGTTTATTCTCTTCACCGGAGTGGGGGTATTGATATTGTGGCTGGTCTACAACAGCCAGAATAATGCTTATATGGCAGAGTGCGCCATGAAGAATATCCCACCAGAGGAATGCAGCCTGTTCGAAAAACTAAAATCAGATTTTACGAATCTCAATTATGGATGGATAGCTCTTGTGATATTGGCTTTCATCTTCAGCAATATCGTCAGAGCTCACCGATGGTTGATGCTGATCGCTACACTTGGACGCAAAGGGAGCATGGTCAATGCGTTTTTTACGATCATGATCGGGTACTTTGCCAATATGGGATTGCCCCGCATTGGTGAGGTCATCAGAGCCGGCTTATTCGCTCGCTATGAATCACTCGGTGCAGAAAAAGTAATGGGCACAATTGTTGTCGACAGGGTGCTCGATTTGCTGAGCTTGATATTTGCTATCTTATTAGTGGTGGTATTGCAGGGCAACGTGCTGTTTGATTATTTTAGAAACAAGCTCGGTGATACTGTTCTTGGCCAAGGCTGGTTGTACATCGTCATCGCTCTTGTCGTCCTGCTGATCTTTTTTGCTTACAAGTTCAGGCACATCATCAAAAAGTGGAATTTATACCTGAAGATACATCACCTCGTAGAAGGATTCAGAGACGGGCTGCGGAGCCTGAAGAGAGCTGAGCATCCATGGTTATTATTGCTCGATACCATTCTGATCTGGGGAATGTATTACCTGATGATGTTTTTGTGTTTTAAGGCATTTGCTCCGACCGAACATCTCGGGGGCATGGCGGCACTCATGGTATTTGTCTTTGGTGGATTAGGTGTTGTATTTCCTTCACCGGGTGGGATGGGCACATTTCACATGATGGTGATCACAGCCCTGGCGATATTCGGGGTACATGGTGATGATGCATTTTCGTTTGCCAACATTCAGTATTTTTCTGTGCAGATCTTCGGCACTATCTTATTTGGAATCATCGGGCTGATCATATTGCCTATCATCAATAAACGAGCAAATCCAAATGTCCCCATCGACCCCGCCGGCGCAATCGAAGATATATGACCTCATGAAGCTGGTAAAGCTAAGAGCCGGGTGGAAAAAGAAAGGTCAGAAAGTTGTATTCACCAATGGATGCTTTGACATCCTTCATGCAGGGCATATCCAATATCTCGAAGCTGCAGCACAAAAAGGTGATCGCCTGATCATCGCGGTCAATGATGATAATTCTGTCAGGCATTTGAAAGGTGAATCGCGGCCGATCAACACACTCAACAGCAGGTTGTATCTTCTTGCATCTCTTCAATGTGTCGATGCTGTGTTCCCGTTTCATGAAGACACGCCACTGAAGGTGATCAAAGAACTCAAACCGGATGTCCTTGTCAAGGGTGGTGATTATAAACCTGAAAACATCGTGGGGGCTAAAGAAGTCGTGGCGGATGGAGGCATCGTAGAAGTCATTCCATTTGTCGAAGGATATAGCACGACAAAACTGGAAAGCAAAATACTGGACCTGTACAGGAAGAAAAACAAAGATGTATGAAGACAACTGCTTATGAAGTCATGCATCATCTCGAAACACTTGCTCCCCTGCACCTCCAGGAGAAATATGATAACAGTGGTCTCATCATCGGAAATGAAAATGAAGAGATCACCGGGATATTGATCTGCCTGGATTGTACGGAGGAGATTATCGAAGAAGCTATCCGGAAAGATTGCAATATGGTAATCTCACATCATCCGCCTGTTTTCTACGGAATGAAGCGATTCAACGGCAGTAATATGACGGAGCGCGTCGTCAGGATGGCGATCAAAGAAGATATCATGCTGTATGCGATCCATACCAACCTGGATAATGTTCTGGCCAATGGGGTAAATGAGCGGATAGCCAAACATCTCGGATTAGAAGTGAAAAGCATCCTCCGTCCCCTGTTAGCCGAAAATCAGGGCCGGACTGTGGGAGCAGGCATCATCGCAACGCTGGCTGAGCCAATGGCAGAAGTTGCTTTTTTACAATTATTAAAAGAACGGATGAAATCGGAAGTGATCCGGCATACACGGCTGCTTGATACACTGATCGAACGGGTGGCTATTTGCGGAGGGTCGGGAAGCTTCCTGATGGATGATGCTAAAAAAGCAGGTGTACATGCCTTAATCACAGCCGATTATAAATACCATGGCTTTTTTGAGGCTGAAGGGCAGCTATTGGTTTGTGACATAGGGCATTATGAGAGCGAACAATACACAATCAACCTTCTGCAGGAGCTGATTTCGGGGAAATTCACTACTTTTGCCGCCCATTGCACCGAGATCAACACGAATCCGGTCCATTATTTTACCTGATTCCACCAAATAAACATATGGCAAAAACGTCCGAAATAAGTATTGAAGAAAAGCTGAGACAGCTCTTTGCACTCCAGCGTATTGATACCAAAATCGATGAGATCGAAGTACTCAAAGGTGAGCTTCCGATCGAAGTGAGCGACCTCGAAGATGAGATCACCGGCCTCGAAACCAGGCTGAAAAACCTCAATGATACTGTCAAGGATATTGAAAAGGAGGGCTCGAAATTTACTGCGCGGATCAGCGAAGGTGAGACTCTCATCAAAAAATATACAAAGCAGCTCGATGATGTAAAGAACAACAGAGAGTTCGATGCATTGTCTAAAGAGCTTGAAATGCAAAAACTGGAAATCCAGCTTGCTGAGAAAAAAGCGAAAGAGAACAACGATAAAGTATCAGCGAAAACTACGATCGTCAAAGAGGTCAAGGATAAACTAAAGGCGAAGAAAGGAAACCTCGATCAGAAGAAGGATGAGCTAAAGTCCATCATCGCCAAGACGGAGAAGGAAGAGAAAGCCCTGAGAAAAAATGCAGCAACAGCTCAGGAAATCATCGAGGAGCGCCTGCTCAAAGCATATCACCGTATCCGCAACAATTATCGCAATGGCCTCGCACTTGTCGCCATTGAAAGAGATAGCTGCGGTGGTTGTTTCAACCAGATCCCACCCCAGATCCAACTGGAGGTATCACAGCGCAAGAAAATCATAGCGTGTGAACACTGTGGTCGCATCCTCGTGGATAACGAGATTGCTGGTGTAACTGAAGTCGCTTAAAAACCATTCCATACGTGGAAAACATCCAGGCACAGATCAAGAGGATTGTTTGTGCCTGGATTTTTATTTTATCCCCATTCATCTCCGCGGCGCAGTACGATATTTTCTGGACGGTAGAAGCCAGGACTGCTTATGCCATGATCCAGGATCTTCGCATCGATGAGAGCCTCACGATCATCCGTCTCCAGGGCATCACATATCCGGAAAACCTGATCTGGCCTTACCTGGAAGATTACGCATTGTTCTTACAGATTTTTGTGCGTGAGGATCTTGCATTGATCCCTTCCTTCCTCGAAACTTCGACTTCGCGTATTGAACGGATATCCGTGGTGCCGGAATCTAACCCGTTCACACTGATGGCGCAGGCGCAAATGCATTTGCATCAATGTGCGCTGCGCATGCAGCAGGCACAGTTTGCATCAGCTGCGAGTGATATCAATAAAGCGTTTAAGATTTTGAAACGCAATCAGAAGCTACATCCGGATGATCAGAGTAATCTGCGCCTGTATGCTACGCTGAAAGTTGCATTTGGTGCGATCCCTGATCAATACCGGTGGTTAGTATCAATGGTCACAAGTCTGAGTGGCTCCATCGATGAAGGTATCGGTGAATTGAATCTCATCCTGAATGAGAGTAATCCGGTCAATAATGTCTTCTATATGGAGACTGTATTGATCACTGCATTAGCACAGGGTCGTCTCAATAACAAACCCGGCGAAGCGCTAGAATTGTTGAATAAGAATTTTGGTAAAGTCCCCCCAAACCGGCTGGTGCAATATGTGATGGCGAATCTGTACATCGCGAACGGTGAGAATGATAATGCGATCAGGATATTATTGTTGGATACGGGAATGCCCGGAGCAGAGCGTATTCCCTTCCTGGATTTTATGTTGGGAAAATGCAAGTTGTATCGAGGTGATGAGGATGCCGATATCTACATCCAAAATTTCATGTTGTTTACAAAAGGTCATCATTACATCAAAGAAGCATATCAAAAGCTTGCATGGAATAGTTTGATCAAGGGTGACCGGGATAGTTATTTTGAATACATGCAGCAGGTGTTGATCAAAGGTGAAAAAGAAACGGAGGAGGATCAACAAGCAATGCGCGAAGCGGAAACGATGGAGATACCTCATCCCTTGTTGCTGAAGAGCCGTCTGCATTTTGATGGGGGGTATTATGATAAGGCGGGGCAGATCCTCAATGAAGATTTATATAATACACTGACACACCGCAAAGAGCGCCTGGAATATTTGTACAGGAAAGGGCGTGTCCTGCATGCGTTGAAATCCTATCCTGAAGCACTCCATTATTACCATCTGACGATCAAATCCGGTGAGTATGAGCCGTATTATTTTGCCTGTAGTGCGGCGTTGAATTGCGGGATCATTCACGAGACATTGGGGAGTGAGCCGGCGGCGGCGAGATATTATACGATTTGCCTGCAGATCAATCCTGCGATTTATGCGACGGGGTTACACCAGAAGGCGAGGACGGGGTTGAGCAGGATGGAATGAAAAGCATGGGGCATGGGGCATGGAGCATGGAGTGCATCCGAGAGCTATCGCCCACGTCTCATATACCAATAAAATCAAGGATTAGAGTAGCGTGAGGCGGGATTGAACCGCCGACCTCCCGTACGGGCGCACTAACCAAAAGAGCTTAATTTTCCGTTGAGTGAAATAATATTTAACCGCATTAAAAGGTCTTTTAATTCTACGCCACCCTCCAAGGTCTTCACATATCTCTCATAGCCAAGAGCTTCGTTTTTGGATTGGAATTTCTTGACATAAATAAGTAAAAGCGGCCTTCGGTTTGTAGTTGAAATGGTTCCACCCATGCAGTGCATTAGGTATCGTTTTCCAATATCACTGCATGATCCTTTATAAAGCTTATGATCCTTTAAGCTGTAAAGCACGTAAAACCAATGATCTTGTTCAGCCATTGGGTAAATGTTTTCAACTGTTTTGTAGCGTGAGGCGGGATTGAACCGCCGACCTTGCGATTATGAATCGCACGCTCTAACCATCTGAGCTACCACGCCAACATTTAATCTTTTTTCCCTCTTCGGGGCACGCTCTTACTCCCGATAGCTATCGGGAAGCTACCACGCCAACTGTCAAAAAAGGACTGCAAATATATAGGTTTCCGCCAAGTCCTAAGTACGGCCTCTCCAATTAAACCATAAGGGGCGAATGCCAGACGATTGTTGTCTAAACTCCCTATAAATCAGTATATTAAGAGGAATTAGGTTTAGGCATCTTCGCTAACCAAATCTTTTCAGAAGATGAGACTTATTCTATATGCACTCCTGGTAATCCTGTCTTTGGCTAGCTGCTCGAAAGGCGATGATCCGATTATTGAGCCTATTGAAGATTTCCCTCAGGCGGAGTTGTTCCCAGGCAAGTTTGTGTATGTTGATGATCAGGAAATCTTTGTGCTGGAAGGCCAGGGACATGATCAGATCACGAATACATGCAACCTGAATTGCTTCAAGCGAAATCCAAAGTGGATAGACAATGGAAATAAAATCTGTTACACACAGGATTTTGAAGGTGTATTCAGCGTATGGGAAGATGGAAGATTCAATACCAATGTCCTGGCTTTCCAATCGAATCTTTGGACTGATGGAGCTTATTCTCCGGATGAAACCTTTTTTGCAGCCTCAGACCGGTTTTATGTTTACTTGTATTCGGTGGAAGAAAACTTTGAGGTCATCCCAATCGATACGATTGGTTATGCGCCATCCAGTATTGGTAATAAATTAATTTGGTCCCCGGACGGTTCCAAAATACTTATTTACGGATACGGGAATGTATTTAATCCGGGTCAATTGCATGTTCTGGATATTGTCACACGGGCACAAAAAAGCATAGCGCTAAGTTATGATGGCTCTCCATCCTGGAATTCCCAATCTGATAAAATCACTTACAGTGCAGGTAATTCGTTATTCACAGCTGACGCCAATGGGGAAAACAGCAAGCAGGTGAATGGCACATTTGAGTATGCAGTAGCATCACCTCAATGGTCTCCCAATGGACATACAATACTGTGCAGCGGAGTAGAACTTGTTTTGTATGATGTTGCCGGAGGAACTGCGACCAAATTAATTGAGGATGAACATTTTATTAGCGCGGGTGATGCAATGTGGTCTGCGGATGGTCAGAAAATTGCGTTCACGATGTATTATGCCGAGTATCAGGGGTTGTATGTGTATCAATTTTCTGATCAGAAAGTTTTAAAGCTTAGCAATAAGCTTATTGGTCCGTTTGAATGGTATTCGGAATGACATCAACCATTTTTTGCCGCTAATTGCGCTAACGGTTGCTGAGCTGTAGTACAAGGATGGGTATAGCAGGTCGAAGCATTAACGCTAATTTAAAAATCTATCCCTCCATTCTTTCGGAGGCAGAGGACAGCTAGTATATCGTTCACCATAACGATACCGGCTTCTTGCAATGCGCCGGTATATTAAGTCTCTGATGGATATTGGGATGATTCGGCCGATAACACCAAGGTTGAATGGAAATTTAAATTCGCGGGATATTTCGATCGCGGCGTTGCTGCGAATAAAAACTTTCCCATCTGAATAATAGACGATGGTATCCTCTTCAAGGTAGTTTGGAAAAACAGGAGACAACACTTCCCTTGCTTTAAGACTGTCCAGTGGTGCGAAATAGATCTCCTTGCGCTTATCCCAACGGAGGATGCGTTTCACCCAGGAATGACACATGGGGCAGTTGCCGTCGAAGAAGATGATTTTCAATTTTTGATTTTAGATTTTGGATTTGTCCACTATTTCAAGCTCCTTACATGTCGGGAATACTGGATTAAAGGATTCCGGAAACCGGACTCATTTATCTCGATGCATTCATATTATTTATTACTCACTACACACAATCAGGTCTTAGGTTTCACAGTTCAGAGTTCACGGTTTACGAAAGCGGTTGTGCACAGCTAAAAAGCAATCCTCAACGTTTTTCATTAAATTTAATTCGATACAAAGTTAGGATTATGCAGCGAAAGCCCGGTTTGGTTGTGATTGTGATGATTACTCTCTTTCTGACGATTGGTTTTCAATGTGAAGATGGGGGTTATATCGCCATACGCGGGGTTAGCAAAGTTGAGATTTTCGATCGTGTTTCGAAGGAAGTTTTGCCCGCTCCGATTTCTACCACCACTGATAGTTTAGCCTTGTTGATTTCATTCGAGCTCGAGCAGTTTGCTTCTAATGAGGTTTCCTTTAGTCTGATGGATGAAGCCTGGGCTGACTGTCCGGACGGCTTTTGTATGGCCAATGAAATAACAGATATCCGAGTCTTTTGCGATAAAGCGATATACAACCTGCCTGTCAACAGTGACCTTGCCGGACTTCTCACGTACAGAGTTCAGGATATCATCGAGTCGGTTGCTCTGGATGAATTCCTCGACATCCTTCCCGGATTAAATGAAGGTTATTATTTCGGGGTCTTTGAAGGATTCACTATGAATTTTCCAACAAAGCCTGCACCTGATGTTTATATTTTCTCTGTTGAAATAGAGGATAATAATGGTCATGTTTTTACCGCTTCTGCACCACCTGTTGAATGGCAATGAAAAGCATTTTAGTTCTCGCAATACTTTTCTGTTTCGTTCTCCCATCAAGGGCACAAGTGGATATCCAGTTGAAGACGGATCCATTTGAATTGGGATATACCTTTCCGAGATTAAATATCGGCATTGAAGTAAAGGGTGATGATTGGGCTTATTGGTCATCACTCCATTATGGATGGGAAGGATTAGGTCTGCATGATAAGCGAACATATCTTTCCGGACCATATTCTATCTGGGGCATTCACGGAGGTGTAAAACGAATATTGACTTCACTGCCTTTTGAACAATCGCTTGGGTTGCATCTTCGGTTTGACCGGACTGGGGTGCCACTGACTGATGATGTTTTTTATCAGATCGAACCAGCTCATGCAGTGCTATTCGATCTGGCAATCTATAAGCGAACACGCTTAGGAGCGTTTATCGATTACGGAATGGAATTTTTTCATGGAAGGTTCTGTATTGAAGTCATTCACAGTTTTGGAGTGCGTCGCATCCGGAAGTGGTATGATGATATTGAAAATCCTTTTGTCCTGGCTGAAATTACACCTCCGGTTAAATTAGTCAGAACGGATTATAAAAAAGCGGAGTCGGTGTGGAAGGGGGCGTATGTGTATTCCATGAAAATGGGATGGCGATTATAAGCATGGGGCATGGGGCATGGAGAAAAAAAAGCAATCAATGGTATTCAATAAATTGCATTGCCCCAAATATTGAGATCTAATAAATAAATTTTTTCGATTGGATCAACCAAATACCTCTTCAAACAAATCTCTCAACATCCTTACTTCAACAACTGAGGATGTTTTAATTGATTTATCCAATTGGCTTCCGGCGGGAACATAGATCTTTTTATAACCGAGTCTTATTGCTTCTGCAATTCGTTTTTCTAATTGTTGTACCGGACGGATTTCTCCGGATAGACCAACTTCTCCGGTGAAGCAAACATCTCTCGGGATGGAAATGTCCTGCAGAGAAGAAACTAATGCAACTGCCAATGCGAGATCGATCCCAGGTTCATTGACTTTCAGTCCACCGGCCACGTTGAGAAATACATCCTGGTTGCCAAAGAAAAATCCGCAACGTTTTTCTAATACTGCTAACATCAGATGCAATCGACGGATATCATATCCTGTGGTGGATCGTTGTGCTGTTCCATACACAGCTGTACTGACCAATGCCTGCGTCTCAATTAAAAAAGGCCTGAATCCTTCCATCACCAATGCAATGCAAGTGCCCGATGTGCGGTGAATGTGATCTGCAGGAATCAACCATTCGGATGGATTTTCGACAGGGATGAGTCCGATACCTTTCATTTCATAGATGCCGATTTCGCGTGTAGAACCAAAACGGTTTTTGACTGCGCGCAACAATCGGAAATTGTATTGGCGATCGCCTTCGAGATGAAGGACTACATCGACAATATGTTCCATCAATTTGGGACCTGCGATATCGCCTTCTTTTGTGATGTGACCCACAAGAAAAATAGTAATGCCGGTCTCCTTGCTCAATTGTTGCAATCGATAACTGCATTCCCTGATCTGGCTGACAGTGCCGGGGACTGATTCGAGCTCGGATGAATAAAGTGTCTGTATAGAATCAACGATCACAATGCCTGCATCTATTTTAATGATCGCTTCGACGATGCGGTTGACATCGGTTTCGACCATGATGTGGCATTGATCATTTTTAATGCCTAATCGTTGTGCACGCAATTTGATTTGTGATGCGCTCTCTTCACCGGAGATGTAGAGCATCTTCAATGCAGGATCTAATGCGAGCTGAAGAAGCAATGTTGATTTCCCTGCACCTGGTTCGCCTGCCATGAGGATTAAAGAACCAGGCACTACTCCACCACCCAGGACCCTTGATAGTTCGGGATCTTTTAACCCAACACGCATGTCGGCTTCGAGGCTTATTTCTTCCAATAAGACTGGGATGGACTTTTTTTCTTCTGCATCCTTTAAAGTCTTTGGGCCGGGTTTGGGAGAAATAAGTTCTTCTGTCATGGTTTCCCATTCATTGCATTGTGTGCACCGACCCATCCATGCTGAGGAGGTGGCGCCGCAATTGGAGCATACGTATCTGGATTTGGCTTTAGACATGGAGAAAACCTTGTGGTCAACTGGTAATTCTCAAAAGTAATTAATTGACCAATCTCTTGGGACTGAACTTCTTACAAAGTAGATTTTTAATGTTTTCTGCCTGTTAACAGACCCTTACCATTCTCCGGGAAAGTTTCGAGAATGATTCGCATAGTACCACTGTTATTGGGTTTGTTCTCTTATTCTACCAACTAGCTATGTGATTTCAGGTGTGGCCATACCAGTGGTATGGGTAGCAATTTATTCAGATATAGTTTTCAATTGGTTTTTTGGGGTTTTGGGGTGCCGGGCTTAGCCTGGTGCCCCTCTTTTTATTGACGAATGCCGATTGACGAATTTGGAATGCATCACAGGATGCTCAGAGAGTGAGAAGGTGAGAGAGTGAGACACGTGAGAACGTGAGACACGTGAGAAAACGAGAGAATGAGAAAACGAGAGAATGAGAAAACGAGAGAATGAGAAAACGAGAGAATGAGAATGAGAGAACGAGATCGTAAGAAACGTAAGATCGTAAGAGCGTAAGTGCGTAAGAAACTTGTAACTCTATTTCTCGTTGGCATCAATCTGCGAGGTCGAGCTTTTCAAATTACTGAAGGTATTTTTAAATAGCTTCTCTTCTTCTTACAGTCGAAGTTGCGAGGGCTAGCCGTCGCAACTACAAAGCATCTCCCAATTTCTCACGTTCTCACGGTTCTCACGTTCTCGCGTATCTTACGAACTTATGACTCCATTGATAACGAATGATGCGATTATACTTGGGATACTGATCGCAATCCTGGCTGCTGTGTTTTATACATCCAATTCTGAAAATCGGATTTGGAAAAAAATATATTCTATTGTTCCGGCCATCCTGCTATGCTATTTTATTCCGGCGTTGTTAAACTGGCCATTGGGGATTATTTCCGGTGAAGGGAGTAATTTATATTTTATTGCTACGCGATATCTGCTGCCTGCGAGCCTGATTCTTTTTTGTCTTGGTGTTGATTTGAAGTCTATCATGGGTCTGGGGCCCAAGGCGTTGATCATGTTTTTTACTTCAACATTTGGAGTTATTCTGGCGGCGCCTGCTGCTGTATTGATCACTTATTGGTTGTTTCCTAATCTTGTGACCGTTCCTATAGAGGATCTTTGGAAAGGATTAGGAACTGTTGCTGCGAGTTGGATTGGTGGTGGTGCTAATCAGACTGCCGTCAAAGAAATATTCCAGGTGTCGAATGATTTATTTGGTGCGATGGTGGTGGTCGATATCCTCGTCGGAAATTTATGGTTGGCTGTACTCTTATATCTGGTCAGCCGCGATGAAAAAATCAACCGATGGTTTAAGGCAGATAATTCTGCGATCAAGGCACTAGAACAAAAAGTGAGTGCATTCAGGATGAGCATAGAAAGAATCCCGACGACTTCGGATGTCTTTGTGATGATGGGTGTTGCATTTGGAGGTGTGGGATTAGCCCATGCCGGATCGGAATTAATCGTGCCCATGCTCAGTCAATACGAAGCAACATTCAAGACCATGCACCTGGAATCGTTGGTGAACGGATTTTTCTGGATTGTATTGATTGCTACTACCATTGGCATCATCCTTTCCTTTACGCGATTTAGAAATCTGGAAGGTGTGGGTGCATCACGATGGGGCAGTTTATTTCTCTACATCATGATAGCCACGATTGGTTTGCAGATGAATCTTGGATCAGTTGCAGAGCATTGGGGATTGTGTGTGATAGGGTTGATCTGGATATTCCTGCATGGTGTGTTGTTGGTTGTTGTTGCAAAAATTATCAAGGCTCCTTTTTTCTTTTTGGCGATTGGTTCGCAGGCGAATATTGGAGGAGCGGCGTCTGCGCCGGTGTTGGCTAGTCAGTTTAATCCGTCATTAGCACCTGTGGGTGTGTTGCTTGCGGTTTTGGGATTGACGATCGGGACGTATGGGGGATTGATTTGTGCGTATTTGATGCAGGCGGCGTTGGGGGTATGAGACCGTGAGAAAGTGAGAAAGTGAGAAAGTGAGAGGGTGAGAAAGTGAGACAACGAGACAATGAGATAATGAGAGGGAGCGATCAGATCGTAAGACCGTAAGAGCCTAAGAGCCGTAAGACCTAAGAATATTAAGAATGTCAAAATGCAAGAGATTGAGAGATCAATGGAATCAGGCGATCCCGATAGCTATCGGGATAAGCCTGTGATCTCCTTAATTTTAAACATTAACTGATCCACGATGCCGATTTGGATCGGCAAGATGGGATCAGGGTTGTTGAATACTGATACAAGCAGAAATGTGATTTTTATAGAAGTAGTAGGCGTCTGGAACTTATCGCTTTTGCCTAATCTCAGACGAAGACTTGATTAGCTTTCAAGTTCTAATTTCGAATGATTAATTTGATGCTTTACAAAGATTTGATTGAAAGCAATATTCATAAGCCAGCAAATTATACTTATTATTTTGATCAGAGGACTTATCATTTTTTGTTTCTTTGGATGTTTGAAATCTCTTTCAGCACAGACTCCTTTTAACATCACTCCAGATGTAGGGGGTGTTAAAATGCAGGGGTGGGGAAAGGCCATCATTTCTGACTCATTATCCATATTTGTACTTGGTTATCGAAAGGACACCACAACTTCCCAATTACCGTGGTTAGGGGAATTCAACTATAGTGGTGAATTAATTAAGGTAAGTGCAATCCTAGATAGCCTGTATAATACCCATTTTAATATTGCTGAGATCAAAGTAGCGCACAAATCCGGGGATGTATATTATATTTTCTCCCGTCGAGTGATAGGAGGAAATTATTTTACACCCTATATTTTTGAGCTAAATGTTCGTACTGGTGAGGTGATCAAATCTGCATTAATCCCAAATTCAATTTACCCCCAAAATACGAATGGTCAGGCTGCAATATTATTCAATCAAAACAATACAATCACGCTTTTGACATTTGTGGACTTGCCAGACTCCTTCAGAAAAACTTTTGTGACCGAGCTTGATACTTTCTTTCAGATTAAAAAATTAATTGAAATTGATAATTATGTAGATCATCATACACCGATGGCTATTAAAATCAATGATGATACAACGTACAGCATTGTCGGATTTTCATACTCATCTGATAGCACAGGAAATTTTGTTAATAACACTTATTTTATCAGAACCGATACAACGGGAAATTTGTTGGATGCAAAACACTCCCCTACTCCAATACCAGTAGGACAATATATATTGGGAGGTTCCAATAAAGTTGAATTAGATGAATTTGGGAATTGGGTAATCGCGGGCCAGCGTCCAAACCCAAACTGTGTGGGTTGTTTTAGTTTCATTCCCTACATTTTCTCAGT
>JANMVA010000595.1:0-2103 GCA_031392195.1 Saprospiraceae bacterium
CTCCGGATGCGGTAATGGATGACGGCCCGTGATGCCTTTGATGACAGGAGATGACAGATCATGATTGGTATCGAGATAGCATGCTCCTGGGATATGGGATTGTAGATATTCCTTCCTGCCTTTTGACGGATCATCCAGGTAAAAACGGCAATCAAGAATAATAACATCAGCACTATTTAACTCATTTTGTAATTGAGCAACCGAAATCAGTGTAGTGTATGTAGTCATGTCAAGGTTCAGTATTTAGTGCATCCAGGATTTGTGCAACGTGGCGAGCTGCATCTACCGGGTGAATGACAGCTTCAATCATTCCTTCAGCATCGATGACAAACGTGGTCCGATGGACAGTATCACTGATCCTGCCCATAAATTCTTTTTCACCGTAGAGATCAAACGTTTTTGCTAATTGATTTTCCTGGTCAGCTATTAGTGGATAGGGCAGGTTGAATTTAGAAATGAACTTCTGATGCTTTTTAGGACTGTCTTCGCTTACACCAAAAATTTTATATCCCTTCTTGGTCAGGAGATCATAATGATCACGAACATTACAAGCCTCTTTGGTGCACGTCTCTGACCCGTCATGGTTGTAAAAGAATAAAATATACTTCTGTTGATGCAATTCACGGGAAGTCAGCACACTTCCATCATGAAGAATTGCGGAAAAATCCGGAGCCTTATCCCCCTTTATAAAATGGCTGACACGGGTTATGCGCATGAGGCTTTTTTGAAAGCCTACAATGTAAATGTTTTTTCGAGGACGCCTACATTACCACGATCATCAGTGACCCTGATCAGAAGTGAATGAACCCCTGATTTGATACGACCATCAAAATGATGGGCCAGTAATCCGGATTTTCCATCCAGCTCAAGTAATATCCATTCGCCGTCGACATAACCTTCAAAGAATAAGTCTTGCCCTTTATCGCGAACACGAAAATTATCGGAAATGCGGAAAGTCATTTTTTGCCAGTTAGTCATGACGAGTCCGAAACTGACAGGTGTTACTTTCGGAGCGATCGTGTCGACCATAATTGCATACGTGCTCATTTGCCTTACACCGGTTGTCAGATTATTACCGATCCATGTTCCACCACAATTGATCACCGATCCGTTTGGTTCGCAGCGGGCTATAAAAGCTTTGCTTTGTTTATCAACGGGAACATTAATTCCATCGATGGCGATATCGAAATAGGTATGCACCGGAATATCCAGGGGTGTCAATTCAAAATAAGGGCTAAAGCTTTCTCCTTTGAGTTTAGGTGTCGTCGTGATGGATAAAGGGATCTTCTCGTAAAATGAACCTTCAGGCCATGCTACCTGTATACCTGGCTGATTCAAAATAGTGACTTCATCAGGATTTCCGATTGCCTGGTATTTCTGTGGCGGCATAGCCAATGGTGCAAGCCCCGGCCCTTTCAACACTTCAAATGTGAGCTGCGAAATATTGCCTTCAAAATCAGCGACTGAAAAAGTAAATTCTCTCGCATGTTCACGATTGATTTCAAAACGACCCTGATCGGATCCGGTGTAATATATCGGTAGCTTGTTTCCTTCTAATGCGTAACAGCGATGTGTAAAAAGATTTTCATTGATCTTCAGTTTATAATCAATGTGGGCATTCATATAGCGTGTTTGTTCAAATGGTATCTCGTCCAATGAAAATGCAAACGACGGCTCATCATCAGCTTTACAATTGATGCTGTAGATACCGTTTTGATTTGTGCTGCCATCCTGTGTATCATATGACCTGATTCCAAAAGAAACCTTTGCAGCTTCGATCTGGACTGTTTGTGGCAATGCATACACACCTGATGATTTCCATTTAGGTTGATAAAGGCGCGTATTGAGCAATTGTCCTAGTTCATCATATTCATAGATGACCAGGTTCTGGATGACAGGAGAAACTTTATCCGGTATTTCATAACCAAAATGAAGTGGATTAATTGGAACCTGGCCATGTGTATGCCTGATCTCAAAATGCAAATGCGGACCAAATGAATGTCCCGTATTTCCCATATAGGCTACATGCTGCAATTTTGTCACGAGAAAACGATCTCCAGGATACAGGTCCACTTCAAATGATTTCAACATGTACTGTTGCTC
>JANMVA010000684.1:0-7119 GCA_031392195.1 Saprospiraceae bacterium
TCTGACGATGCGGGCTAATGGTGGCTGGGAAAGCCGCCAGGTGAAGCTCAACCTCACTTACCTGCTTGGTAACAGCCAACTGAAAGGAAGTCGCAATCGCAGCACCGGTCTGGAGGATGAGTCTAAGAGGGCTGCATCGGGGAAGAATTAATAACACAATTCATTTTGTTAAATGTAGAGACGCAATCTCGATAGCTATCGGGATCGAGTCTCTACAAATTTTAGAAATGATTATTGCCTTCTAATCATGTGTATCGATCAGAAACACCCTAATCAATTCAATTTTCTTATTGCTGACTTTTTCGAAGACAAACTTGTGATCTTCTAATTCAAGTTCCTTTCCTTCTTCAGGTATGGTCCCTGAAGTCATTACGATATAACCGGACAAGGTTTCGTATTCCGATTCAGGAAATTTGAGAGCAGGGTATTTTTCATTCAGGTAATCGATCTCGAGACGACCGGAAAATAAATATTCGGTCTCACTGATCATTTCCTCGACATATTGTTCCTGGTCGTGCTCATCTTCGATCTCACCGAAGATCTCTTCAGCTATGTCCTCCAGTGTGATAATTCCTGCCGTACCACCAAATTCATCGACGACGACAGCTATATTGTTTTGCTGACGCGTGAAAATCGTCATGATGTCCAATACACTCGTGACTTCGGGAACATATTGGATCGGGATGATCATTTTGCGGATATCCGTATTCCCGTTCAATAAATTCTGATGATGGATGTAGCCGAGTATATTATCGATATCATCTTGCGAAATCAGAATGCGCGAGTGCCTCGTTTCCACAAATTTCTTTTTCAACTCATCCAGTCCATCCTCCACATCGACGTGCACGATCTCTGTTCGCGGCACCATGCAGGCACGAGCTTTTAGATTTTTGAGTTGCAAAGCGTTTTTAAACATGTCCGCTTCCATCGAATCCTGATCCTTTGCCAGCGATCCTTCTACAAAATCCTGCAGGTCCAATCGCGTGTAGACATCCTCTACATCATTGATCGGCGCCCTGAAAACATACTTCAGCAGGACGTTGGAAAAAGTGATCATGATCCATGCGGGAAATTTTAGAATCCACTGAAAAAAAACCATTGGATAAGACACAAGCAATAAAGCCCTGTTGGCGAAAAGCCGGAAAATGATTTTCGGAAGAAACTCACCAAAGACCAACATGATCATCGTGGCTATCAGCGTAATGATAACAAGGCGCAATGCTTCAGATGTAATAAAATGAATCAGTAGCGGCTCGATCAGCCTTGTCATCGAATACGTAAATAGAACCAGGACGATATTATTCCCAACTAACAGAGCGCTCAGGAATTCTTTTGGTTTTTCATAGAAACCAGATATCAGCTTGCTTCGATGTGTGCCTTTGTCGCGTTCGATTTCAACCCCCAACTTGTTAGCTGTGATAAAGGCGATCTCTGCACCTGAAAAAAAGGCAGCCAGGATCAGGGTCAGGAGAATGAGCAGTATGAGGGAAATCATTTCCTCCCAAAGGTAGGAAGTGCAGAATTAATCGGCGATCTACTCCTCTTCAGGCTCCTCCAGTATCATATCACCGGAGCCTGCATTGAGCTGGTAATGGGTAAAATCTTCATTTGATGTGAAGCCATGGCTGTAGATCACGCCATCAGGGCGGGTTATTTTTACAAAACGGTCAGTCCTGATCTCCTTTGATTTTTCATCCCAGATCAACTCAGGTCCTTCCAGCATTTCACCTTTATCATTTCTCAAAAGGACATTTTTTTGAACAATGATCGTTCTGTCGATCTGGTTGCGCACAGCATAATCTGCGCTCAACCAACTGCGCTCGTTTCCCGATTTATCATAAAATGTTACTTCAAGTCCTTCCGGAAACTCTTCTTCGACCGAATACTTTTCAATCGATCGGCGGGAAAGCGGTGCTTTTAGTTTTAGGACCAGGTTAGCGCTATCTGTATAGATTAATTCAATATCCCTTGCTTCCTCCACATTTGCAATCTTGGATCCAGTATAACGGGAGAGATCAGCCTGCTCTACTACACAGGAAGTCGTCAATGAAATAATGAAAAGAAAGAAAGAAATTGCAGAATAGCACGGATGTTTCTTTATCATCTCAATACAGTTACTGTGCCAGTGTAGGTCCCCGGAATATCATCCAGAAATTCAACAACAACCCTATAGGAATACACACCTGTCGCTACTGGTTGTCCTTTGAATGTGCAATCCCATCCCAGTGAAGGATCATTCAAAATATTTTCTCCTTCAGGACTTTCCCACATGAGACCACCCCATCGATCAAATACCTGGAATGTTAGAACACCGGTAGCTGCAGCATTTCCATACACTGTCAGGCGGTCATTGAGATTGTCATTATTTGCCGAGATTACATTTGGAATATAAATTGGTTTGTAAGCATCCACGATGATCAGAATGGAATCAGAAGTCGAACAACCTGCAGCGTTCGTGATTGTCACAACATACCAGCCAGTTCTCTTAGGTTGCACTGTTGGATTGAGAATATTGGGATCGCTGATTCCAATATCAGGTGTCCAAACTACAGTAGTCGGTGAACCTGGTGATGGAATTGCATTCAGATTGGATGATTGACCTAGTTGAAGGAAAATGGTATCACCTGCTTCTACTCCAAAATTATTTGCAGGAAGTACGGTAACATCGATTTGATTTTCGCAGCCTTTTTGATCCTGTATACATAAAGTATATACACCCGGCAATAAAGCTGGAAAAACAGTGGATGGCTGATAGTCTACGCAATCGAGACTGAATTGATAAGCGGGACTTCCATTGACACCTACTCCCTGGATGACACCCGTTGGAGTATCAGGACATAGCTGATCGGTAACGATTGCAGTTAAGTCAAGCGTGCTTGTATCCATGCAGCATGGCTCGATGTAGAAATCAATGATCTCTGACACGACACATCCTTTGGAGCTGGTAACAGTTAGCACCGCTTTCTTAGGGCCAAATGAAGCATAAATAACCGATATCGGACCTGTGGTGGTATCTGTCAATGGAGTTGCTCCTGCTCCAAAAGCCCATTGATACTTTACAATGCTATCAGTTGGTGCACTGGATTGATTATCGAAAATAACGGTCTTATCGCATTCAAACTCCTGAACTGCGGTAATATCAAATCCAGGCTCAGGACCTTGAAATGTTCCTGTCCCACCCCATTCAATCGAAAAACCCAATCCGGATTGACTAAAGTTATTTACCATCAAGGCGTAGGATTTGCCTGCGATCATATTGATCGCGTCAACAAAGCTGTTTTGGCTGGAGATTCTGCATCCGGAGGGTTCTGTGTTATCCGGATCTCCGATCGCAAGACCGGTAGGACCGTTACATCTCTCCCATTGCGGAAATGGCAATGTTTGACCATCCACTACGTTCGCCCCGGAGGCTACACATCGCAACATTACTTTATTCGAACAGTCATCAATACCGTTAGGTAATTCATATAGAACAAAGTCAATATCATCAGATTCAAAACCAGGCAGATAATTATTGGGCGTCAGAGTAAACGTAAGTGTACCAGACATATCACATGTCCATTTATACCAGGCCGAGCTCAGCTCTTCCAGGACACAGCTATTACTCACATCCGGATCTTCAATCCCAATGCCTAACAATGTATCAATTACAAATTCAGATTTATCACATAACAGAACACCTGCAGAACAATCTGATTGAGGATTCGGGGGAGGAATAAAACCTTCTATACAAATCTGAAATGTACCCGGTGTAGCCATTGGGCTCTCGACTGACAAATAATACACTTGTCCAATGACCAGGCTTTCAACAGAAAGTTCAACCTGATTGGTAATTGAGGCGGAAATATTACACCCGATCCGGTTCAGACTATTACACGATCCTGAAAAAATACCTATCCCCGGACTACGCACTGTTCCCAGGGAATTCACTAATCCGGACACTCTGATGTAAATAGCAGGTGTTTGGGGAATAAATGTAAACCACACTTCATTGTTGTAGCCTAGGAAACAATTATTATCAGGCGGCTGGGGTCCGGTGAACGGAGTAGCATTCACATTAGTGTAAGCACCCGGCTCACTGCACCAGCTATCTGTATTAGGCAGATGAAATGCCGTTGAGCATTCATCATTGACAGGTTGAGCGCGGAGGGCTATAACTGACACGACAAAAAACAAACCCAGGTAAATAGTCCTCATTTAGGTGGCTTAATGATCTTTACTAGATACGAATTTAACACTTAAGTTGGCCTGCCTGTTGTCACCTTTCGACGATATAAGGCAAAATGTAACAGTACTTTAACGAATCAGAAGACGGATGCCGGGATACATCCGGTTGGGGCTCCTGATTCAAGCCTTCTTCAATTAAATAAGGTTCGCTTTAGATAGTGTTGATAACTTAGGATGATGAAATGGCTGCGACACCTCCCGAACACATTGACACTCATCAATCTTTTTTGTGGCATGATGGGTGTGATTGCCATGTCCAATGCCCTTGTTATTACTGCCTTGATCCTGATGGGCATTAGCCTGTTGGCGGATGTTTTTGATGGCATGCTCGCCCGGAAGCTGGGTGTGGCGGATGGCATTGGAGTGCAACTTGATTCGATCGCGGATACAGTTTCATTTGGGGTTCTGCCAGGAATGATGATCTTTTATATGGGTGCCCGATATGCCGGGGAGTTTCCCAATCAGCAGTTTATAGCTGTATTGGCGGGTTTAACCGTCGCCTCAGCGGGTTTCCGCCTAGCGAGGTTCAATGTCGATACTCGAGATAAAAAATATTTCTGGGGGCTTGCCACACCAGCCGGCGCGATGTTGGTGGCAGGATATCTCTGGGCACAAGACGCAGGCAGAGATTTTGGTTTAGGTGTAGCTGAATTTCCATTGATCATTGTGATCCTCCCCTTGTTTTTGATTTTCGCTTTTCATTTACCTGTCAAGCTGCCCGGATTGAAATCCCCTAAGAAAGTTGTAATGATCCCATTCCTTATTGTGATTGCTGTTGTGATCGGACTTTTTACCATTGGACCGATCAGTATCACATTGGGATTGCTGGCATATTATTTATTAGGTGTGCTCAATTTATTTTTCAAATTCTATTAGTCAGTCCTTATTGACTTTGGTGGTATGAAACCAAAATTCCTCTTTGCCATTTTGACTTTCTTTTTTTCTCATCAACTTCTTGCTGATGGTTTTAGCAGTGACATTATTTCATTTTCAATTGATGGAGTTCAGTGCTATGTACGGATCCAGTCCCAAGGCATTTTAAAAAACAATGACTACTGTTATTATCATGGAGATGAATATATAGAAGAAGTGTCGCGCGTATTTCTTCGTTTTGTGGATCATTTGGAAATTTATACAAAACTTGAAATCATTGATCTTTCATTCGACTCTATGTTTGCTTCAGAAGAAAAATTATATATACTAAAAAACAAAAGTGAGTTTGAAAGCGCTTATGTCAAAGAAAAATACAAGTTGATATTTGCGATCAATGCCAGCAGTTTTGGATTTATACATACTATGGATTTACAGGAGACCGATAATAAATGGATACACCAGCATCAGATGGAATTATTATTACTGGCAAACATTGACATATGTGAAATGAGAATATTTGGGATTCAAGGAAAAACAACGAGGGAGGAGATTGAAAAAATAAAAATGAAAGTTAACGAGTTGAACAAGAGGGGAGAATCATGGGACCCTTACTTTTCAGAGCTCTATAAAAGAAAAATAATCATGATTGGATTTTGCTCATGCTAGAACCGATTTTCATTGTTCCTACACACAATACATCCCCCACTCACTCCTCACGGTTCACGGCTCACAGTTCACGATTTCACGATTCACCACTCACGATTCACGACTCACTATTCCCCTCACTTATTACCTTTACCCCTATGAAATTCAAAGCAGATATCAATGTCATGCCACACAAGGAATTGCTGGATCCCCAGGGCAAAACCGTGGCGCGCAATATGGATCATGTCGGAATAGACGGAGTTCAGGATGTACGGATCGGAAAACACATCGAAATTGTCCTTGAAGCTGGCGATGAAAATGCAGCCCGCACTATTATTGACCAGGCTTGCCAGAAGTTCCTGGCCAACATGATCATGGAATCCTATTCGTTCGAGATCAAGCCCCTTTAACGGTGCTATTTATTGTCCCCACTCCCATCGGAAACCTGGGTGACATGACACATCGGGCAGTGGAGATACTTTCCACGGTCGATCTGATCCTTGCTGAAGATACGCGGGTAACGAAGCGGTTGCTGGATAAATACAGTATTTCTACACCGCTACGCTCTTACCATGCACACAATGAGCACCAGACAACCACCGGAATATTAGAGTTGCTCAAAGAAGGAAAAACACTGGCATTGGTTTCTGATGCTGGTACCCCTGGCATATCTGATCCTGGCTTTTTACTATCCCGCGCCTGCCGTGAAGCAGGAGAAGAAATTACTGTCTTGCCCGGGCCCACGGCTTTTGTACCTGCCCTCGTGGGCTCGGGTTTTCCTTGTGACCGGTTTCATTTCGAGGGATTCTTACCGCATAAAAAAGGAAGACAGACTCGTTGGAAGTTTTTAGCAGGTCTGGAAAACACAATTGTTCTTTACGAATCACCTTACCGGTTGATCAAATGTCTTGAGGAGATCAAAGAGTTTGTTGGTGATGCACGAAAGGTGTGTGTTGTGAGAGAGCTGTCAAAGATTCATGAACAATATCATTTTGGAACCGCAACAGAATTGCTTGAGGAGTTTGGAAGGACGCCGGATAAGGTGAGGGGGGAGATGGTGGTTGTGATATCAGGAGTTTGAATTATTGACCTGGTTGGTATCAACGGAGTATAATTTATTGGCCTGGGTGCTATCAACGGAGTATGCGATAAAGGAGCTAGGTATTTCGTCGAAATACCCACCTTCCACAACAAAGGAACCTCAGATTGAAAAAGTAGGTATTTCGTCGAAATACTCACCTTCATCACTTGTAAAAAGCCCTCGAAAGGGGCGTATTTCGACGAAATACCTGAATTTTTGAAATTCAACTGACTCGACCGAAAAGAGTGAGTATTTCGAAGAAATACCTACTCATTTGTAAAGTTTGAGATCCC
>JANMVA010000010.1:0-4201 GCA_031392195.1 Saprospiraceae bacterium
CGTTTTGCCAGAGCCGGTAATATCGAGGAATTGTTTGGGCAGATGCTCCCTGCTGGCGGGCCAGAATCGTGAACCTACGCCGCCGGCCATGATCAGGACAAAAGGAGGTTTATTCATTGGGATTGCGATCTTTCATTCAATGTATTATTTCTGATTCAGATTATTAAAGTTTATTGCGCCCGATCCAGTCACCCAGAACGACGAGTTGCCAGACTTGTGACCAGTTTACCTTTGGACTTCCTGACTGAAAGTTTTCCCAAAGCTCAATGACAGCTTTGTGATTAAATTCGTCTCTATCCGCTAAAAAAGATATTTTTTGGTGGGCCAAATCACGCAATTCATGACGTAGCCATTTTTGAATAGGAAAAGTAAATCCCATTTTTTTTCTTTCGGAAATGGATTCAGGTATCCGGGGCGATAATGAATCAACCAATAATTGTTTCGGCCTGGAAGTTAACTTATGTTGATCCGGCAATGAGAGCATATACTCGATCAGTCGATAATCAAAAAAGGGAGCCCTCACTTCCAATGCATGTGCCATAGCCATTTGATCTGTGTCGCGCAATAGTACGTCCCGTGTATATGTCTCAAGTTCACCAATGGTGCATTTACTAATATCGCCCATCCGGTTTAAGCCTTTCTCAATCCGTCTAAGATTGGTTTCCACAAAATCTTCATTCACTTTAGATGTGACCAATGAATTGGCTTCAACATGACGATATGATTTTCTCAATGCCGGATAAATAGTCGCCAGATCCCATTTCTTTTGCAACATCAAATCGGCCAGTTTGATCCGACCCCGGTTACCGGAATTCTCTATGTAGCCCGCCAACCATTTGCGCAGAAAGAAAGGCAAGTGATGTACCCAGGCATTACCTGTGATCTTTTTGAACATGGAAAACTTAGAATACCCCGCAAATAATTCATCACCACCTAACCCTGATAAAGCAACTTTTACTTTCTCGCGCGTATGCTTAGCCACGAGGTATGTGTTTGCTCCATCACCACTCGGCGAATCTGTGGCTGCGAAAATATCCTCCAATGAATCCAGGAACGCTGATGGCCTGATGAGGATCCGATGATGCTTTGTATTATACTTTTTAGCGATCTGCTCAGCAAATTGAGATTCATCAAACTCTTGTTCGGCGAAGGAGATATTAAACGTATTGACCGGCTCTGCTGACAATTCAGCCATGCAAGCCACAACAAGACTTGAGTCGATGCCACCGGATAAAAACGCCCCTACAGGAACATCTGAAACCATTCGATATCTAACGGCATCGATAAACAGATCTTTGATCGTACTTCTGATCTTTTCATAATCATCACCCGTAGTCTCTATAGAATCATAGTTCCAGTATGATGTCGAATCAATTGTTCCTTCCTTTACAAATGCATAATGACCTGCTTTAAGCTGAACAACATCCTGTACTAAAGTATGAGCGTCCATAGGGGCCTGGTACATTAAATATTCAGGTAGAAAAGTTGTGTTAAGAACACGAGGCACTAAACCTGATGCCAGGAGACTTCGAACCTCTGACCCAAAAACAAAATTGGATGATGAATTAAAATAATACAAAGGTTTTTTACCAACTCTGTCGCGAGCTATGAAAAGTTTTTCTTCCTCTTTGTCCCAGATAGCTAATGCAAACATTCCATTCAACTTGTCTAATACGGCAGGGCCCCATTTAATATATCCTGCCAGTATAACTTCAGTATCAGAATCCGTTCGAAATGGATAATTCGCTATTTGCGATTTAATTTCTTTGTAATTATAGATCTCACCATTATAGATGATGACATAGCGGCCTGATGAATCCGTCATGGGTTGATTAGCCGATTCACTCAAATCGATGATAGACAGCCTGCGATGGCCTAGGGCTGCATGAGGGTCCACATAAATATTATGAGCATCCGGGCCACGATGAGCGATTTGAAGCGTCATTGCTTGTATCGCTACTTCATTCCCATTGGCTCCTGACCAATGAATAATCCCGGCTATGCCACACATTGGCTCATCATTATATCATCCGTTCAATACCAGCTTTGGTCATGCAGGGATGAATAAACATTTTGGATTCCTTGTTCAAGATTGATTGTCGGATGCCAGCCAAGATTATTGATGCGACCTGAATCCATCAATTTTCTTGGTGTACCATCAGGTTTGGTTGTATCGTGAATAATATTACCCTTGTAACCAACTATTTTGCTGATCAGTCTGGCTAAATCCAGAATGGAAATCTCTGTTCCGGATCCTACATTTAAAAAACCTGCTTCATTAAAATGATCCATCAGGAATAAGCTGGCTTTAGCCAGGTCGTCAACATGCAGAAATTCTCTCAGGGGTGTGCCTGATCCCCAAAGGACCACTTCGGATTGATGATTTTTTTTGGCTTCATGAAATTTTCTGATCAGCGCGGGAAGGACATGAGAATTTTGCAGGTCATAATTATCATTGGGGCCATACAAATTCGTAGGCATGGCTGAAATATAATTACATCCATATTGAGCACGGTACGCATCGCAAAGCTTGATCCCTGCAATTTTGGCAATGGCATAGGGTTCATTGGTTGATTCCAACAAACCGGTCAACAGAAATTCTTCTTTTAATGGCTGAGGTGCATTCTTTGGATAAATGCAGGATGATCCCAGAAACAATAGTTTTTGTACTCCTGATGTATAGGATGCGTGAATCACATTTGACTCGATCATCAAATTGTCATACAGAAATTCAGCCCGATACGTATTGTTTGCCCATATACCACCCACTTTGGCCGCCGCCATAAATACAAACGCCGGTTGTTGCGATTCAAAAAAATTATTGACTGCGCGTTGATCCTTCAGGTCTAATTCGCCGGATGACCGGGTGATCAATTGATCAAATCCTTGTGAAGTCAATAAGCGATGAATCGCAGAGCCAACCATTCCGTTATGGCCGGCGATATATATTTTATCTGATTTATTCATTGCCTCTGCTATTCAAATTCATTATGGATAGAAAATCCTTCTCGTTTAAGAAATGCAATGCGCCTGAATAATTCAATATCGGCCTTCACCATTTCGGAACACAACGATTGCAAATCATATTTTGGTTTCCAGTTTAATTTCTGTAATGCTTTGGAAGCATCTCCTACCAAAATATCTACCTCCGTAGGCCTATAGTAATGGCTGTCAACATAGATCAATGTATCACCCATTGAAATTTTGCATTTCTCTCCAACCACCTGGCCGAAACGATCGTGATCAATTGAAACCACTCTTCCTTTTTCATCAATTCCTTTTCCGGAATATTCGATTTCAATTCCAATTTCGCTAAAGGACAGGTTGATAAATTCCCGAACTGAAGTGCTGATACCTGTAGCTACTACCCAGTCTTCTGCCACATCATGTTGCAATATTCTCCACATGACATCCACATAGTCTTTTGCATGGCCCCAGTCCCGTTTGGCATCCAGGTTACCGATGTACAGATCATGTTGCATCCCGAATGCAATTTTTGCAACAGCCCGTGTAATTTTGCGGGTGACAAAAGTTTCGCCGCGCAAAGGGCTCTCATGATTAAACAAGATCCCATTACATGCAAACATATTATACGCTTCCCGGTAATTGACTGTGATCCAATAGGCATACAATTTCGCTACACCATATGGAGACCTCGGATAAAAAGGTGTGTTTTCATTTTGAGGGATCTCCATTGCTTTTCCATACAGTTCTGATGTAGACGCCTGATAAATTTTCGTTTTATCCGTCAGGCCTAATAGCCTCACTGCTTCCAGGATTCGCAGCGTGCCAATCCCATCTACATCTGCCGAATATTCCGGTTCTTCGAAACTTACTTTTACATGGGACATGGCTCCCAGATTATAAATTTCATCGGGCTGCACTTCCTGGATAATGCGGATGATGTTAGTAGAATCTGTCAGATCACCGTAATGAAGAATAAAATTCCGGTTGTCGACATGGGGATCCTGGTAGAGATGATCGATCCGGGCGGTATTGAATAAGGAACTGCGCCGCTTAATGCCATGAACGATATACCCCTTTTTTAATAGAAGCTCAGAGAGATATGCCCCATCCTGTCCTGTAATACCGGTGATCAACGCTTTCTTCATAGGACCTTATTTTTTTCAAAGATAAACTGAGTTAATTTTCGCAGCGGTTTTAGCACTGTTGTGAAAATATAAGGATCAAGTTGATTGAT
>JANMVA010000285.1:0-3329 GCA_031392195.1 Saprospiraceae bacterium
TGTTCCTGAAGTGTGCACACGATAGTCGGCACCACCTAATCCACTTCCGAGATCATGATTGAAAGGGATCAATAGGTGCTGATCCGCAGGCTGATCACTGTTGAATATACCACCATTGGTACCATTACTTTCATCAAAAAACAAATCATCTGCGGATGGAGGAATTGCTCCAAGTTTGATAATACCATTTGTATTCAAAATGAATTGGGTGAAAGGCGTGCATTGGAATTCAAATTCAAAACCTATCTCCTGTGGATCCGAACTTGCATTATCCTGATTGCTCACAGGGATTGTGACACCATCATTGCCAAGATCGACATATGTGCCCGTCACATTTTCTGCCTGACTACTGATATAATTAAGCTTTCTGCATGGGCTTGGGCCTTTGACCAGAATAGAATAATCTTCGACTTCTCCCCACTGGGAATTTCCACAATATGAATAATTAGGTCCGTCACTTGTATCATGTAAACGAATACGCATTCGCGTAATACCGCGTGAGGCCATTTCAGGAACAATGACTGTCGCGAAAAAAGTATTCTCACCAGAAGGGCCTGAATCATAGATATGCTCTGACTCATCATCGAAATCCCCGTCAAAGTTCCAGTCGATCCATGCGAGTACGGCATCAGACTGAAAAGGTTGTCCATTGGTGATAGCGAGTTCACTGATGCTCTGCTGTTCGAGTATAATGACAAGGTTTGTGAAATCACTATACCCATTATTTGGTACACCTGAAGTATGACTGAAATTGCCGATCGTGACATTTTGAATGAACTCAAATGAACTATCATTGGCGCCTGCATCACAATACGCAACAAGGATAGGTCTGTGACCGGTTGGATCGGTCGTGATCGGAATATATTCCTGTTCAACGCTGACAGACGTGCAGGTGGCATCCAGGAGATGGCCGAGCATAGCTGTAGACCGGAGATCATACACGAGCCAGAAATAATTTTTTCCGCTGAGGAGTTCCTGTACGTCTGTGATGATAAATTCTCCATCCGGAGATACGATCGTGAAACCGAATTGATTTGTGTCTGCGAAAGCATTGACCCTTCCCGTATAATATAATTTAGCACGATCGATATCATTCAATGCATCGGTCGATCCGTTAGTTGTGAAAGTAAAAGATTGGGTATTTAAAGGTGAGAGATTGCCATTCATGACGATTTCAACTTTTATGATCGCTACATTTTGATCACCCGGTAATACTTCATCAGTAGAAGCTTGCCTTGTCGTAGTTGATCCGAAGAACATCGGTGAAGGTGTAAAGGAAATGGGTGTGTCCCAAAGACCCCTGCCGTAAGATGCAGCGCGCAATCTGCTTTCGGCTGGATCCGGTGCGTAATAGATCTCAATCTCCCCAATCCGAACATTGGGTAGCCCAGTATTAAATGGCTCCCAGTCCAATGTTCCGTTTTTATAATAAACGCCCACATCCGTACCGACATACAGTTCTGTTCCGACCACTGAAGATTTATTCTGCACCACGGAGTAAGCCGGAATCAGTGGAAGTCCTGCGGATATGTTGGTCCATGAATCACCACCATTGGTGGATTCATATACACCCGAAACGGAGTAGCCACTTAATGCTACCCAAACTGTATTCGGGTCATCATTTTTTACAGCAATGGATTCGATCGAACCACTACCGGTAGGAAGATTATTCGTGACGATGTCCCATAGACTTCCACCGTTTTTTGTTCGGCGGATCGTATTGTAATCGGAGACATATAATCTTTGATTATCGGATGGAGCTATCGCCATCTGCTGAATGGTATTGGATGAGCCGAATTCTGAAATTCTCTGCCAGGATTCTCCCTTGTCAAAAGATTGAAAGATGTCCTGGTAGCCTGAATAGATCACGTTGGGATCAGCCGGATCAATAATGAAAGGTGTCACCCATGCTCCGTTACCCGATTCAAAGGGTCTGATGCCGTGAGATGATTCCCAATGATTATCAGTCCTGTTGATCCAACCTAATTGGGAAGAGCCGTATTGAACATTCACATTGGAATAGTCGATCATGCAATCCATTCCATCGGCTCCCAGTACATCATCCCATCCGTCGACGGAGTGAAGCTTGGTTCCATTATCCTGAAGACCTGTGATGACATCCGCGATTTCAGTTTGAGAGACTCCAAGCCGATACATCTGGCTGATGACGATCCCGTTTGTTTTGTCAGTCCAGTCCAGTCCTGTATTTGTTGATATATAGACGCCACCATCATTGACTTCGAAGAGATCACCGTTGTTTCTGAATTTTTGCTGATGTTTATCTGCATGTACAGCCGGGACAGTCTGGCCGGACCAGTGGCTGACGATACTCCAGGTGACACCACCATCTTCCGAACGCCATGTATTGACGCCGCCTAAAGTCAAAATGTTAGCATCAATTGGTGAAGCAGCAAGAGCCAGATCATACCAGGCTTGTCCACCTCCATCCTGACCATCAGGAGCCCAGGTTAAAAGGTTTGCCGTAGAGCGATCAAAAACCATGTTATAGCTCACGCCTCTATTTTCTGACTTAAAAACACCCTGCAGACCCGAATCATTACCTGACACAAGCGCGTATACCCAATCAGGTTGAGCCGGAGAAACTGCTAATTCGATCCTGCCATTGCCTTCCTGGTAAGCCGGTTGCCATGTGGCGCCAGCATTGTCAGAATAATAGATTGCACCATATTTGGTAGAACCATACAGTATATTAAAATTGCCTGGTCGATATTCCATGTCGATAAACTCGATGCCTGTCAGCTCCTCATCCCATGTATCACCTCCATTTGTAGTTCTGAAAACACCTGAGGTCGTAGCTGCAATAATCGTTTGATTATTATTCGGATCCAGCAACAAGCGGTTGGTCATAGCACCATCATAAATGGTAAAAGAAAGACCTGTTGCATCCCAGGTCTGGCCGCCATTCTTTGATTTCAGAACACCAATGCTGCGCGTATCCCATGCATCGCGGTCACCGGTTGCGATATAAATTGTGTTTGATGTTGCAAAGTCTGAGGGAATAATGATTTCGCTGACACCGAGGACGCTGTTGCCGTCTGTAAGACATGTCCAGCTTTGGCCATCATCGGTCGTAACCCAAAGTCCTCCTGCTGCCGCACCAACCCAATATGTGTTTAAATCATCAGGGTGAAATGCAATGGTGTTGAGCCGGCCTATGCCTGCATAGCCACTTTTAGAACTATCCGGTCCCATGACCGTCCAATCCGAAGTTGAGTTGGTTCGGTTAGCAGGTCGCTGCTGTATATATTCTTCATAGATCTCAAAGGAGGAGCGATCAGGGAGTGCGCCTGTCTGTTTGTTGATCTTGC